>DASUVL010000212.1:0-2770 GCA_036379015.1 Niastella sp. | reverse complement strand
CAGGCAGGTAATTACTACCCAGGAAGAATAACCCGGCAGCCGGTAAGCCATTCCTTTTTTCAACCAGCTTTCCGGTATTGTCGGTCACGGCAATACTAAGTTGTTTGGGCGATGTGCTCAGTGTCATTATGACGAACTGGGTGGGTGAAGGATTCGGGAATGCTTTCACCGTTAACAGTCCATTGTCTTCACCGGGGAAGCAAGGCACGGTAACCGTAGTTGATTGCGTGCTTGCATTGCCTGCACTATCGGTTGCTGTGATAGCAATGGTATATATTCTGTCCTTATTAAAATGTGAACGTTCTGCCCGTAATTTAATATGATGGTCATCTACAATGATCCAGTCTGGCTCATGATAGCCGGCTGCAGGCTCATTGTTGGTAACGGCTAATGAACTGGTAACAGGGCCGCAATTATCAGTAGCCGTATAATTGATGATAACATCACGCAGCTTATGATTAGGTGGCCATAACTGTGTTGGATTGGAAGATACACTGGTGATCAACGGTGCTTCGTGATCAACTGTTCTTACGTGGAAAGTACAGGTGTCGGCATTGCCGGCAACATCTGTTGCTATCAATGTGATCGTGGTATCTTGTTGACCGTTTATAACACTACCCGCTGCCGGCAACTGCGTTATAGTAACGGGGGAAGAAGCCTGCACGGTAACTCCCTGCGTGAAATCGGGTAATACAACTGCACAGGAGGCATTCAATACAAACATGGTATCATGCGGGCATTCGATGGCCGGTGGCAGCGTGGAAACCGTATTAGAGGCGCCACTTTCATTATGAAAACGGTCTGTTGTCGTTACCAGATAATAATACGTTGAATCGGCAGTAAGCGATCGGTCTGTATAACCTGCAGTGTCGTTGGTGGTAATGTATAATATGTTTTCAGCAAGACTTGTATCAATGGCCGGGTTGGTTGACCGGTAGATCACGAATTGCCAGGCTTTATTTAATTCATCTGCAGTAATAACCTTATTCCACTTCAATACTACCGAGTCATTGCCATATTTAACAGCCGTAAGATCATAAGGCTTGTCCGGGGCTATACTATCGCGCCAGGGCATATTAGGCAGCAACGCCGGTTTGTTATAAAAATACAGACGGAGTGAATCGCGGAAGCCCAGCTTGGTACTACTGCGCAAACTGTTGGTATTATAAACAGCTTCTCCATAAATATTAGGTAACGACCGGTTCAATCTTACTTCATTCGGGATCATGGAAGGGTTGGCCCAGTTGGTACCTTGCGCAGGATCGTTTACTTTATAACCTGCCAGGCCGATATATATGTGGCGGCCAAACGAATTATTATTCCACCAGGGCACTACCACACCGTAATTAGCGCCGGGTTGTCCGATATACCAATACACCTGCGGACATAAATAATCCAGCCATCCCATTTGTAGCCATTTGCGGGTATCGGCATACAATGTAGTGTAATGTTCCAATCCGCTGGTGGCGGAACCGATAGCCGGGTTGGTGCTGTTGCGATAGATCCCTGAAGGCGATACGCCGAATTTTACCCAGGGTTTTATGGTTTTGATACTATCGTATACTCTTTCTATCAGCAGGTTCACATTGTCTCTGCGCCAGTCGGCCCGTACGGTAAAGCCGCGGGGATCGTTGGCGAATGAAGTGCTATCATTGAAAGGTGTTACCCCGGCACCGGCCGAAGGTGGATAAAAGTAATCGTCAAAGTGAATACCGTCTACATTATAACGGTGCACAATATCAGTGATAACACTGGTAACGTAGTCACGCACGACGGGTAAACCCGGATCAAGGATGCGTAAAGTGCCCTGGCTTAACAACCACTCAGGATGCGTTTTGGTAACGTGATTGGCGGCAAAAGATGGAATGTTGTTTGAATTACCGGCAGCGCGGTAAGGATTTAACCAGGCATGAAATTCAATGCCTCGCTTATGGCATTCCTCAATGGCAAATTGCATGGGATCCCAAATAGGATCGGGTATCTTACCCTGTGTGCCGGTCAGGTCATTCGACCAGGGTTCTATGGCGCTGGCGTACATGGCATCGCACTGACTGCGCATTTGAATAAACAGGGCCGTAAGTCCGGTTGCCTTGTGGTGATCAAGGATGGTAATTAATGCAGCGCGCTGTTGTGCTGGTGTTTGGGTGCGATTAGGCCAATCGATATTCGTGTATGTGGCAATCCAGGCGCCCCTGAATTCACGTTTCGGTGCATTTTGAGCCTGTCCCGAAAAGCAGCATAGCATACAGGTTACATAAAGAACTAGTAAATGTTTAAGCATGTTAGTTATTTTTGCAGGTATTGCCGAATTTACAGCCTCTATTGCAAAAGCTTGCCATATTTCGAGACTTTATTGCCGCAAAAAGCCGCAGTATAGAGCATTTAATAATTATTTCATGTAGGGAGTTAATTTTGCGATGAGCGGAGCTGCCTGTTATGTCAAAAAACCTGCCGCGGCGAAAGAAGAATAAGGAAACAAAATAATATGTTTAGAAAGAAAATTGATGTAGATGTTATCAACGATGTGTTGAAGGCGTTAATGGAAGCGCAGCCTCATTCTACGTTTGTGCAAAGCTTATTTAAGCAATACCAGGAGCGGGGTGGGTTAAGTAAAAAGCAACTGGAAGGGTTGTACAATAAAGCATTAAAAGTAAGTACCATTCCTGACAGTAAACTGGCTACGCTGGAAGCGGTGATCCTGAAACGGCCTACCCGGTATAAATCGGCGCCCCCGGCTCCCAAACCGATGTATGAAAAAGATGAGCGGATC
>DASUVL010000211.1:0-5159 GCA_036379015.1 Niastella sp. | reverse complement strand
CTGCCTGCAAACAATTCAAAGGAAAAAATATTCCGCTCATGGTACACATTGCCTGAAAATGCAACCACCAGCCAGGCTACCGTTAAAAAAATACCAAAATAGGTATACTCAACGTATGCTTCGATCAGCATTTCCCGTTGGAAAAAGAACCGGGCGATGAAAAATACCACGTTGATGGCCACCAGGTCCATTGCCAGCAAAGTCAATTGTAAATGACGCAAAAAACGACTGTTCATACACTATTCTTTTGTCGTGAATGGTGAATCGGCAAACGGCAAACGTGAAACGGCTGCAAGCCACCGAAAGCAATACACTTTTGCATTAAGCTTTGTGTCTTTTTTGCCTTTTCCATTAGCATATTAGCACATTGGCTAATTAGCACATTCTGCCTTTTCAATTCTTCAATTCTAATTTCCTGGCCTGCATTTTAAATATCTTCTTAAAGAACAGATATATAAATAATGAATTGGTAATTACATAGCGGCGGAACAGGCGACGCGGCTCCTGTAGTAACCGGAACAACCATTCCATGCCTATTTGCTGCAACCAGGCCGGCGCTCGTTTCTGCATGCCCACCATAACCGGTAAAGCACCCCCTACCCCAATCATGACCGCGTTGATCCTTCCCTTCATAGAAGCCATCCACCTTTCCTGTTTGGGACAACCGAGAATGACCAACACCACAGCAGCGCCCGAGTTATTGATCTTATTCACCAATTGGTCTTCTTCTTCTTTGGTAGCAGGCCTGAATGGCGGACTGTACATACCGGCAACAGGCAGATCGGGAAATGCATATCGCAAATAGTTCTCTGTTTTCTCTAATAAAGCAGGTGTTCCGCCATAGAAAAAGGCCGGCAACCGCTTCAACATCATTTGTTGTAACAGATCGGGTAACAGATCCATACCGGCCACCCGGTCCTGCCTGATACCGTATACATAACGTAACACCCAGGTAAGCGGCCTGCCATCGGGCGTTACCATAGTAGCATCATTTATGATACTGTTAAACGACTGATCTTTGTAAGCTTCAATAAACATATGCACATTGGCCACACATACATTGGCAGATTCCTTGTGATACGCCATCGAAACAATGTGACTAACGAAAGAAGAATAATTGCCTGTAGTAATGCCAAAGTTGATAATCGCTTTCCTTTCCATACCAATAAGTATTTTAGGGATGAATTTTTTTTACAGTTTACCGTAGTATTTGGATTGAACCAGTTTCAAATGGGTTTCCAGATCCTCGCAATTGTCGAACCGGCTTCTTATTTTTCGTGCAGGTACTCCAGCATATATGGAATAGGGCTCCACGTCCTTGGTTACCAGCGAACCGGCGCCAATAATACTTCCTTCACCGATCTTAATACCACCCATAACGGTTGACCCATAACCGATCCACACATCATCTTCAATGATGGTCGTTAAGCCGAGCCCTTTCCAGTTATATGCAGGATCACGGATCTGTGCTGCCAGGCGCATTGGTATACCTGGCTGTTGGTAGTGATGATCGTATCGACCTATAATGGCCACCCGGTTGCCAAACATGACGTTATCGCCAATAATTACATCTGCTTCAATAAAGGAATCCCTGCCAATATAGAAATTACGACCAATCATTACTTTCTCTCTACCCCATATTCGTACCCGTAAGCCGGCATGAAATCCTTTGCCTATGCTGTATCTCCTGTACAGGATCTTACACAGCAAAAGATCTCTTATTTGCCTGATTACATATATAATCGACATATTGATTATTTTCCGGGTTGTGTGGATTAAAGGTTTAAGTGCTGGATCAGGAGTTGTTAATGGACATCATCACTTCGTGCATGCCGCCACATACCTCACCTCGCGTAAATCGTTTGGCTACCTGCCGGTTGTTCTCCGACATAATTTTGCGCAAGGCATGATTGTCATATAAGATGCCTATTGCTTCTGCTACACTTTCAGGAGATTCCCCATTTACCCATAACACATTGTCGGGCGAGGTTAAATGATCCTTGGCAGCCCTGATGCGGGTAGTGATGACCGGTAACCCTGCCGCTACCGATTTAAACAATGCCATCGGAAAGCCCTCGTTAAAATAAGTGGGGAAAGCCAAAATGTCGGCATTCGCATAAAAGTGATCACACTCATCATCGGGTATATATCCAGGGAAACGCGTGTATTGCATTACCTGTAATGATTCGGCTTTTTTCTTCAACAGCTCCAGATGAGGGCCATCGCCTACGAAAATAAACAGGCAATCTTTTTTACAGGTCAGCATAGGTATGCTTTCCAATAAACTGAAAACTCCTTTTTCACGTACTATGCGCCCAACAAATAACACTTTGAAC
Organism: Niastella sp.; assembly: GCA_036379015.1. GTDB lineage: Bacteria > Bacteroidota > Bacteroidia > Chitinophagales > Chitinophagaceae > Niastella. The sequence goes on along the minus strand of DASUVL010000211.1, from coordinate 2,823 downwards.
TTACGTTCATCGAGTGAATACTTTTCCCTGAATGCCAGTGATGCCACGGACCGGCCGGGATCAACAATATTGGCTGTAATAAATATTTTCCTGGCAAGCACTTCGTCATACTGCCGTACCATTTCTTTTTCTTCACTCGACAAAAAGAACCAGGCATCTACCTGTTTTCTTAAAAACGGTATTACTATTTTCCGGTAAAAAAATGATTGGTTCTGCAATACCGACACATCGGAACCATGTGTCTTTATAACAATTTTTAATTTACGGATATAGAATAGCCTTATGATCAGAACAGTAATAAAATCGCGGGTGGTACCCACCGGTTCAAACCGGGAGTTGAGGTATATAATATGCGGCGAAAAAGCATATAGTTCCTTCACGATATTGAACGCTTTTCCTATTACACCCAATAGCTTTTTAATTTTACCAGCCGCAGCATCATTACGACCATAGGGTACTGGTTTTACGGTATACCCCAGGTCAATAAAACCTTCGATCTCATCAAACGATAAAAGAACATGATGTTTTGGCGGCACCCCCACCAATATCCGCTGAGCCATTAATTATAGAATTGAGAGGTTATCAAATGCACTTTTCGTTCCCAGGTATTCCCTTTTGCATAATTGTATGCGTTGACAGAACATTTTTTTCTTAATTCAACATCTTTATACATCCGGGTAACTGCCCGGGCTATATCAAGTGCTGTATTTTCTTTTGTAGTTGGTTTTATTTTAATGCCACAATCGCTACTTACTGCCAGAGCAGAGCCATGAATATCCAATGTAATCACCGGCAAGCCGAAGGCCATGGCTTCGTTTAACTGGGCCGGACAGGAATCGCGTAGCGAACAGAAAATAAAAACATCGGCCTGTTCATAGTGCTGCACCACTTCATTAAAGGGAATTTGCCCCAGTATGCGCAATCGCTTTGGATTCAACCCATATTGTTCTATCCAGCCTGCCAACAGCTGATACTGCTCTCCGCCACCTACTATTGTGAACGTGTAATCAACTTCTTCGGGTACCAATGATAAAGCATGCAGAATAAGGTTCAACCCTTTCCGGGGTAACATCCGTCCCACCCAAAGCAGGTTTAGTTGCTTACTGGGCTTCCGTTCTATGAATTCCATATGCTGCATAGATAACGGGATCGCATTATCGAGCACCAGGTGAACATTACCCGTTTCTGCCGTCCGTATCTTTTGTACAATGTTGGCGGTATCCTGGTTGGTAACAAGAATATGATCGGAACGGGTAACGGTATTTCTTAAGTTGTTGCTGAATTTCATACTCAGCTTTGAGATGAGGCTCCGTATCCTTTCAATTTTCCAGGCCGATCCAAAATATTCTTTAAAAGCAGGCAATGCTTCCTGTCCACCACCCACCGGCCCAAAAATGATCTTGGTGTTTTTAAGCTTCCATAGAAAAGTTCCCTGTTGAAAGCTGCCAAACGTTACATGATGGGCCACATCAAAGTGCTTTTTCTTATGCAACTGCACCGCAATGCCGGCGGCTTTCTTTCGCCATAAATAATAATGCAGATATATGGTCTTGGAAGAAGTGTTCAATAATATTTTGTCGAGGTTCAAGGCCAGCTCTACATATACAATGTGAAGATTCGGCAATCCCAACCGTTGTAGTTCAACCAGCGTTGCTTCTCTATCTTCTACATTGGTCAAACACCATACTTCATAACCTTGCATCGCCAGGTTTAGCGCCCAGCTCCATCCGTTACCCGGCTCACTTCCCCTGATGGGTGAGCAGGCATACGCACTTAATAATACTTTCTTCATGAGTAATTGATGTTTGTCTGCTGAAGTATTAGGCCACTTCTACTGCCTGCAGGCGTGTTTTAATTTGTACGGCCGGGTTACCAGCTACTACTGCATTGGCAGGCATACTTTTGACCACCACCGAGCCACAGCCAATAGTAACATGATCACCGATAACTATTTCTCCAATAATACAGGTATTGCTACCCACATCTACATAATTACCGATCACCGGCGACCCGGTAATGACGCCATTTTGCTTTTGTTTATTACCGATAGTTGTGCAATGGCGCAGGGTACAATAATTCCCAATAACAACCTGGGTGTTCAACACCAGTCCCTGCCCATGATATATGCGGAGGCCGCGGCCAATTTTTGCATTCCATGGTATCTCTATGCAAAAGATCCATTCAACCAGGATCTTGTAAAAGATGCGATAGGGAATTCCTATGTACGCATATATTTTACGGGTAGCACAAAAGTTGGCGATCCTGAATAGCAACATGATCACCCGTCCTTTTGAGCTGGTTTTATTAGCTCCCCAATCCTGGAATATAAACGTAAAGAAATTCATAAATGATGAAGGTTATGGTGAATCGTGAATGGTCAATGGTGAATAAACCCCTTTATAGCAGTCCTTCCAAATAGTTATAAATCTAGAACCGCGAAACAACAACAAACCATAAACCACAAACCATAAACAGTTACGACGCATATGCATGCAATAAAATCTCGGTGTTACGACTCCACAGATCCTCTACCCGGTCGTTATTGATATTTTGTGCTAATGTTTTGTAGTGGTCATTACGTAATGCAAACCTCATACCGTCTGCCAGTTTTTCCGGATCACCTGGCGGCACCAGCAGGCCATTCACATTGTCCTTAATAAACTCAGGGAATGAACCCACATCCGTTGCAATCACCGGCGTATTTAAACCAAAGGCAGTCATCAATACACCGCTTTGTGTTGCATCCTTATATGGACATACGATGAATTTTGCCTGTTGTATCAATGTAGCCAGCTCATCGTTGGGAATATGTTTATCAATCAG
>DASUVL010000210.1:0-4716 GCA_036379015.1 Niastella sp. | reverse complement strand
GAATTTCCTCGTATTCGAATATGGGTCTGGAAACTAACAATACCTCGCCGTTAGTCAGGAAAAATCTGCTATAGTTGTTGGATGACTCGCACCGTATGATCTCCCGCGTGTAAACGAACCTTGTTTCTTTTAGTACGGGTAAGGCAATACGGTGCTCCTCCTTGTGATGCTGTTGTTGCAATAGCTGGATCAGATTTTCCAGTTGCAGTTCCTGATTTTTGTATTGAAGCCTTGCGATAACCTTGTCAACAGCCAGTTGAAGTTCAGCAATGTTCACCGGCTTTAAGAGATAATCCAACGCAGCAAACTTTACCGCCTGAATGCCATACTTATCGTAAGCAGTAATAAAGATCACTTCAAAGTTATACCGGTTTAGTGAACGCAACATATCAAATCCGCTTTCACCCGGCATTTGTATATCAAGAAAAACGAGTTGCGGTTGCATTTGCAATATCACCTGCCTTCCGCCTGGCGCGTCATGAGCTGTACCAACAACGTTTACCTGCGGGCAATAGGTGGAGAGTAATGCCGATACGTTGTCAACGTTCTTTCGTTCATCATCAATAATAACAGCGCGTATAGTCATATGAGCCAGTTAATAAAATTAATTTTCACAACAGTGCCAGGCACGTAGTCTCCAATAGTAAGATAAAGCGACCTGTCTCTCATCGTTTGGTTGAGCAACGTTATCCTGTCCCGTGTCAGCTTCAGGCCGTAACCTGTTTTAGCTTTATCGGAAAAGCCATTACCATTATCCTCGACGGAGGCTATGATATTGTTGCCGCTACGATTAAATGTCACAGTGATCACTCCCCTATCCTGCATTCCTGCAACACCATGCTTCACAGCATTTTCTACGATAGGCTGTAAAAGTAAAAAAGGAACATCTGTTTCCCGGACATCAATATTTTCATCCGTGCTGATCGTATACATGAACCCAAACCTTAATTGCTCCAGTTTTAGGTAATTGTCAATGGTGCTTATGTCATTGGCAAGGGTCGTAAAGTTCTTGTCTGTACCCGTGAGCGTATTGCGCATCAGGCTGCCAAATTCAGAAAGATACTGATTGGCGGCTTCAATATCATTCGTATTAATAAGCCCCTGTATAGAGCTGAGCGAATTAAAGATAAAATGCGGGTTTAGTTGGGTATGTATGGCTTTTAGCTCAAGGGCAAGCTGTTGCTTTTTTGCCTCCTCTGCCCTGGTTCGCCGTTGTTGTTTTATCAACCGGTAGAATAAATAAATGGCCGCAATAAAAGCAACCAGCAAAAAGCCGCCAACCAGCTTAAAAAACCCGGTTTGATACCAGGCCGGTTTTACTTCGAAAGAATACCGTGTAACGTTATGCCGCTGCGCACTGTAGCGGAGAAGTAGCTCGTAATCGCCATGCGTAAGCTGTTTAACCCGGATAAAGCTGTTGTCGTTATCATTGGGCTGCCAGTTTACTACCACTTTATTATTCCTTAACAACTGGTACTCGATCGCATTTCTTTTAAATACCCCTGTACGCAGATAAAATATCACGCTGCTTTCACCTGGCTGAAGGATCAGCTTTTTAGGCAGGCCGGTTACCGGATCAAGCTGGTTGCCGGCATATCTTTTTTGCCACTTAAGCAGCTCCCCGGAAGGCACTTCGGGCGTATAGGGATTATAAGCCGTTTTCAACATGTTTAACAATTCTTCAAGGTCGCCTTGCGTATAGATCTGCAACAACCGGGGTTTGGTTTCCGACCAGTAAACCGCTGAAGATGCCTCCAGCGTATCACTACCTGTTCTTCTCAATTCCAAAACAATAGCATTACCCCAGGTTGTTTTGTAACCGCCCAAAAAACCAAGATGTTTTTTAAAGTTATTCAGCTGAAAATTGTCATCCGTAAATTGTTTTACCGTTGTCCAGGGCACAATCACCGTTTTTCCGTTCAGCAACACGCGGTACTCATACAAAGCTGCACTGGAAGGGTGTATGCCCGGGATAATGAAATAAACATTCGATGAATCGTACGTGAACAACTGCTGTGTTTTGGCTGACAGCCGGGATACAAAACCAAACAAAGAATGACTGGACGACATGGAAAATGGCAGGCCATACTGGTCGTCGTGTGAATAAATGCCGTTATAAGGGATGGCTGTAACCAGCACCGGTTTTGTATTCTCATCTTCCGGAGACACATAGGTGGTTGAGTAATTTTGCCATTCGTTGTTTGTCAGTGGTGTTGTGCTCATATCCCATTTTATTTGCGCAACACCCTGCATGGCCAAAACAGGCAACAACAGGCACAGTATAAAGGTCTTTACCATCCTTAATTGTTTTCGGGAACCTGCCAAAAATAAGCAGGGTTATTGGTATAATAATGAGTATAAGCAGTTTTGGTGTATTTATTGGTCCATGATGTTTTTACCGGCTGCTTAAAGTAGTCCAGCGGCAACAATTGAATATATTCAATATTTTTGCCGACAGCAGTTGTTTCCATATCGTAGGCACTATTTACAGCGCATTCGAGGCGGTACAAATTTTTGGTCATGTAATAAAAGAGGTAGTGTTCTTTTGTTTCGCTTGATCTATGGTTCCAGTTAGCATCCGGGCTTATAATAAGCGGGCTATTATCAATGATCCTTTGCCGCACTTCTTCAATGCTTAACAAATTACCCTTTTCATTCATAACATAAGTATCAAATGTAGGGTCTACCCACAACCATTTTTTCAGCGAAGGCGCATAGACCATGTTAATTACATGGCAATCGTAATCTATGCCGAGACTATCTTTCGGCAGACAGGTAACAAACCTTGATTTAAAACCGAGTGAGAGATAGCATTCATTTAACGTGGTGGCCAGACCGCGGCAATTGAGCCCGCGGTTCTCTTTATTACAAACGGTGATCATACTGAGCGCGTTTTTTACCGAAGGGTTTTCATGCTGGCCATCGTGCGGAACGAGGTTGTGCAGCCAATGCATCAGGTTAAGTAGCTGCGAAACATCGCTACCCTGGCCGGCAATGGAATCAAGGTTAAACGCCTTGCGCAATGCTACAAGATTGGAGTCATTTTTCGACTGGTAAGTAAAGCGGGGTAAAGGCCTGGTATCGGCAGTATTATATAACGCTGCCTGGCGCAGTATATAAGGATAATCACTTATCCTGCGCAGTGGTGCAACCATTTGCGTAAATTTTTCCAGTGATCTTATGTTGTTCAGGTCTTTGTCTGCCATGATGTTTGCATAGTTATAATAACCTGCCTGGATAGATTTTTCAAGATATGTAAGCGCCTGCCTCTGTTTGTTTTGCAGGCTATAGATGCAGCACAGGTTATACAAGGCCACTGAAAGGCCGCCTGCATTCGCTTTTTTTGCTGTGCTGTCCAGGTCATTATAGCGCAAAGTAAACGCGTTGAGCAATTGTTGATAGCGGGTAGTATCGAGATGATCATATGCGTTCCTAAAAAGGCTGTCATGCTGGTTTCCGAATGCAGTAAATGAAGCGGTATTATTTACCTGTGCTTGCCCGTTAACTGTAGAAAACAAAAGCAGTGCGGCTAAAATTCTTTTTACCATTGTTGTTAATTTTACTGTTTACAGGTGTAAACTTCCTTAATCAGGAAATGCTCCAGACTAACCGATGTGAATTGGAAGAGATCCGATGTGAATTGGTAACCTCCCACGAAGAAACGAATTGGCAAAACGACCAGAAACACTGGCCCGGGATGGCGCGAAACCCTCCTTAGAATGTCGCATTACCCACCCATGCGTTCAGAAAGGACGCGATACATTTGGGAAACAGATCTTTGACCAGTAATTTAATATTTATATGAACGTACAGGAACAAATCAAAAAGTATATTACCAGCCAACCTGAACCAAAACGTAGTGACATGCAAGCGTTGCACCTGCGCACACTTCAAGCGTTACCAGGATGTAAATTATGGTTCGAGGACGGTAAAGACAGCGAAAATAAAACTGTTAGTAACCCTACTATAGGATATGGATTGTACACAATAAAATATGCCAATGGAAAAACCAGGGAGTTTTTTCAAATTGGTATAAGTGCAAACCAAACCGGGATCTCTGTCTATATCCTTGGTATCAAGGATAAGAAATACCTGGCCCAAACGTATGGGAAAAAACTAGGCAAGGCTAGCGTCACCGGGTATTGCATTAGGTTCAAAACGCTAAAAGATATAAATATTGATATACTTGAAGCGGCAATACGATATGGGTTTGAGGCTCAAAATGAAAAAAAGTGAGCAGATGAAATAAGAAATTCAATAAATAACAAGCCGCTATAATAGCCTCTTTTACCCTGACGGCTATGAAGTGGAAGTGTGGTATGAACTATTGGAATAACAATCAGCATCCGGAACAAGAAATTTCAAATTTATCAGTCAGGATCGATGTTGTTTTTTCACCCGGCCTGGTTTCATGCGGTATTGAAAAGTATTCACCGGTTAATATCACGGCCTTACCGGCTTTTTCAATGGTTATCTTCAAAAAACCATGTCTGTTGTCACAGAACTGTTCAAGACGCACCTGCTCGATTAAAGTACTGTCCGCAACAAAATTTTTATCCCCCTGCATAACCAAATTATGCAAATCATCGTAACCACCTGCACCTGCAACAATAAACCGAACAATTGAGCCATTAGCATAATGCCGGCTAAATCGCTGATAATTGTGCACATGCCCGCTGAAAACTATATCAGGAAGTATGCCTGTTTCCGTAAAAG
>DASUVL010000209.1:0-26065 GCA_036379015.1 Niastella sp. | reverse complement strand
AGCGTAAACATGCCCAAAGACCGGGTGGAAGCGGCCATCAAGCGGGCATCGGGCAAGGAAATGGAGAACTATGAGGAGATCCTGTATGAAGGATATGGCCCTCATGGCGTAGCCATCCTGGTAGAAACCGCTACCGATAACCACGTGCGTACTGTAGCCAACGTAAAAGCTATTTTTAATAAAGGCAATGGCACGTTGGGCAATAGCGGCAGCGTGAGCTTCCAGTTTAAAAAAATGGGGCAGTTTAAATTGAAACCCGAAGGCCTTAATCCCGATGACCTGGAGCTGGAACTGATCGATGCGGGATTGGAAGAAATGGGAGAAGGAACCGGTGAGAATGGCGAAGCAGTATTAGTTCTGCGGGTGGCTTTTAACGATTTCGGCAATATGCAAAAAGCACTGGAAGAAAAGGGCATTACACCAATTAGCGCAGAAGCAGAATGGATCCCGGGCACAACCGTACAATTAGGAGAAGAACAGGCCCAGGAGGTTTTGAAACTGGTTGATAAGCTCGAGCAGGATGATGACGTGCAGAAAGTATTTCATAACCTGCAGTAAGAATATTGAATATCGCGAATGAAGAAGTGAAGCATAGATATTATTGATTAAACTATTGTAAACCTGGATGTTGCATCCGGGTTTTTATTTTATATCACCCCAATTGCGTTGAAAACCGGGTTATTTTTCCCCTAAAACAGCATTGTTTCCCGGAGAGCAGCATCGTTTTTCCGGGAAAATAGGTTTGTTTCCAGGAGAACTGCATCATTTCCCCGGGAAAACAGCATTGTTCCCCGGAGAATAGTATCATTTCTCCTGGAAAACAGGTTTGTTTCCCGGAGAACAGTATCGTTTTTCCGGGAAAATAGGTTCGTTTCCCGGAGTAGCAATACATAATTATTTGAAAATGTATTGATTTTATTTACTCAAACTCTATATAGAAATGGAATCATGTCGCAAATGTGTAGAACCATATCACTACGGAATTTGACTGAACAGAATTCACCCGTTGGCCCGTAATTTTGTTTTGTAATGGCCAGTACCTCTTCAAAATACATTGTTCTCTTTGATGGTGTTTGCACCTTGTGCAATGGCGCTGTTCAGTTCCTTTTAAAAAGAGATAAGAAAAAGAAATACCTTTTTGGCTCGCTGCAGGGGAAAACCGGGCAGGAATACCTGGTCAAATACCATCTGGCAAGCGATCTGTACCATTCTTTTATGCTTATTGAGGGAAATGTACTGTATACCCGTTCAACAGCCGTGCTGCGCACGCTGAAGCACCTGGGTCGGGGTTGGCAATTGTTGTATGTGTTTATTTACATTCCCCAACCCATTCGCGACGGGTTGTATAAATTAATTGCCTCCAACCGCTATAAATTGTTTGGGAAAAAAGACCACTGCAGGATACCTACAGCAGAGGAAAAGGAACAGTTCCTGGATTAATGTGATAATGTGATGATTCGATAATGTGATAATGAAATACAGGCAGTATTTGAGTGCTTACGCGTGAGCTCCGCTTTTATTAGGAACTGTGCGACCTTGAAGCATTATCAAATTATCACATTATCATATTATCACATTCTTCATTCCTCCCACCTCAACATTCAACATTGGAAATTCAATATTCATTATTCTGCCCTTCCTTCTTCATTTCTCATTCCTCATTTCATCTTTCCTCATCCCTTCCCGTACTTCACGCTGAATGATCCCCTTAAACCGTTTTTCATTGAGCCGCCAGGTGAGCCAGGTGGTCATAGAAACAATACAGAAACTACCAATAACAATACGGACAAGATTTTCAGGTAACCCCAAACCCAATACCTGCGTTAAAAAAGAAATTACCAGGGTACCAATGAAAGTTCCCAGCAAAATATACAACAGGTAATATTTCACCCGGCCGCCTGTTCGCTGTTCTTCCCAATATTTTATAAATCGTTTTTCGGTAGCTGTTAGCACAATAATTATTTTTATAGATCAATCTCCCCTTTCATAAAGAACACACATTGTCCCGCCATCGTTACACGCTCATCAAGGTGTTCGCACCACAATTCGCCCCCACGTTTTGACAACTGGCGGGCATGTAATGTTTTCTTTCCCAGTTTTTCTGCCCAATAAGGGATCAGTTGCGAATGAGCCGATCCGGTTACCGGATCTTCATCAACGCCCACCGAAGGTGCGAAGAAACGGGATACAAAATCAGCTTTATTTCCCTTTGCGGTAAGAATCACCTTTTGTCCCATCTTTTTGAGCAAGGTAAAATCAGGTTGGCAAAGCTGTACCATGCTTTCATTGGCCACTTCTACCAGGTAATCGCGATGCTTGTGTACACTAGTAATGGTAATATTACCCAAAGCAGTCGCCAGTTCAGTGGGCCAGGTAGTTACAGGTTCCGGTTTCCAGGCGGGAAAATCCAAACTGATCTTGTCGAAATTTTTTGTCACCACCAGTATGCCGCTTTTTGATTGAAAGCGAATGGCCGGGTATCCATAGCCCATTACATGAAACAAAACATAGGCGGAAGCCAGGGTGGCATGCCCGCACAGGTTAATTTCTGATACAGGAGTAAACCAACGGATCTCGTAATCTGCATCCTTGCTTGATGATGGCACAAAGAAAACAGTTTCGCTGAGGTTATTCTCCATAGCCAGTCTTTGCATAAGGCTATCACTGATCCATTGATCAAGGGGAATTACAGCGGCCGGGTTACCTCCGAACAAATGGTTGGTAAATGCATCAACTTGATACAAATGTAATTTCACAGGTATTGTTTTGGGGTTATAAGTTCTTAGTTTTTTAGTGCTAAGTTCTGGGCGCTTAGTTCATAGTTATGGTCCTACGCCCTAAGTTAAAAGTTTCTCCCTATTAGTTTTAAGCTTGTTTGTTAAGTTTATGTTGTTGGCATCCGTTTTTCAATCCGTCTGCCGTTTCACGTCTCACGTTTTCCGTCTCCTACTCCGACATCATCTCCTGAATAGCATCTACAATTTGCTCAACATTGGGTTTGCTGAAGTAATCGCCGTCGCTGCCGTAGCTCGGTCTGTGCGCCTGACCGGTAATGGTCCGGGGCGACACGTCGAGCCAGCGATAGCCGCCCTGCTCTTCCAACACTTTATTATACATGTAACCGCAGGCGCCGCCAGGCACATCTTCATCAACAAATAAAATGCGATTCGTTTTCTTCAGCGAATCAAGAATGAGGTGGTTCACATCAAATGGCAACAGGGTTTGCACGTCAATGATCTCACAACTGATATCGGCGTTCTCCAATATAGCGGCTGCTTCGCTGATAATACGCAACACACTGCCATACGAAACGATGGTAATATCGGTTCCTTCTTTCAACACTTCAGGAACACCCAGGGCTACTTTATAATCAACAATATTAGTTGGTAACTTTTCTTTGAGGCGGTAACCGTTCAGGCATTCTACTACAATAGCCGGATCGTTACCGTGTAACAGCGTATTGTACATACCGGCAGCCTGCACCATATTGCGCGGTACACATATATGCATGCCACGCAGCGAATGCAACATCATGCCCATGGGTGAACCACTATGCCAGATCCCTTCGAGCCGGTGCCCCCGCGTACGTACAATTAACGGGCAACTCTGGCGACCTTTGGTTCGCCAATACAACGTAGCGGCATTATCGCTTAACTGTTGCAGTCCATACAACATATAATCGATGTACTGAATTTCGGCAATCGGCCGCAACCCGCGAATGGCCAGTCCTATACCCTGCCCTATGATCGTAAGCTCACGGATAGAAGTATCGAATATCCGGTTCTCCCCATATTTAATTTGTAACCCGGCAAAGCCCTGGTTCACATCGCCAATTTTGCCTACATCTTCACCAAACGCCAGTACTTTGGGATTCGTAGAAAACAATTCATCAAAATAATGATTCAGGATCTCGTACCCGTTCATTGTTGGAGAATCACTGGCAAATTGTAACGGTGAGGTAGTAACCCTCAGCGGGCTCTTTGGACTTTCGTCGTACAGGTAACTACCATAACATTCATACCCTTCTTTACGCAATTGCTTGTATAAGTCTTTGGCTGCTGCTACCTGCGGTGCATGGCCTGCCGCCTGTATGGTTTTATGTAAAGCCTGTATCACATCTTTACGCAACGGTTCGCGATTGGCAGCGAGGGTATTTTTTGCAGCTGCGATTTCGCCGGTGGTATCAACGCCCTGACCAATCAATCCGTTGAGCAGTTCCATGCATTGGGCCACCAGTTGTTTACCCGGTACAATGAATCTTTCCCAGGCCTTTTGTTTGCTTACACGCACCATGTCTTTGGCCGCCGTTTCAATATCTTCCAGCTCTTCTTCACTGGCGAGGGTATTTTCAAGGATCCATTCCCGCATCTTTTTATTGCCATCCCATTCGCGTTCCCAGGCGAGCCGCTCAGGCGATTTGTACCGTTCGTGGCTGCCCGAGGTGGAATGTCCCTGCGGTTGTGTTACCTCTTCTACATGAAATAAAGCAGGAATATGTGTTTCACGCATCCGCTTAATAGCCGATTCAAACACTTCACACATGCCGGCATAATCCCAGGCTTTTACCTTATATATTTCAAACCCATTGGTATTATCTTTTCGCTGCATACCGCGCATAGCCTCAGAAATAGAACCTTTGATCGTTTGCATGCGGCGGGGAACCGAAATACCGTACCCATCATCCCACACAAAAACGGCTAAGGGTATTTGCATTACACCTGCTGCATTCAATGCTTCCCAGAAATGGCCTTCAGACGTAGAAGCGTCGCCGATAGTACAGAAACAGATCTCATTACCGTTGCTGCTCAAATGATCTAAATGCTTCAGTACATCGGAATTGCGAAACAGTTTAGAAGCCAGCGCCATACCCAAAGCACGCGGCATTTGTCCGGCAGTAGGCGCCAGACCGGCAGCAATATTCTTGCGGTTCACCAGGTCGAGCCATTCCCCCTGTGCATCCACGATAGGCGTAGCAAAATGAGAGTTCATTTGCCGGCCGCCACTATGCGGATCATGCGCGGTATCAGGATCGGCATATAATTGTGAAAAGAATTCTTCAACGGTGGCCTGGCCGGTGGCAAAAGCAAGCGTTTGATCGCGATAGTAGCCTGACAGGAAATCGCCAGGCTGGAAAAATTTGGAAGCTGCAATCTGAGCAACTTCTTTGCCATCACCAAAAATGCCAAACTTGGCTTTACCGGTAAGTACTTCTTTCCGACCCAGTAAACTGACCTCCCGGCTTTCGCAGGCCAGGCGGTAATCTTTTAGTACTTCTGCCCGAAATTTATCGAAAGACAGCTTCTCGCCGGCAAGCGATTGATTGTGAGTGCTATTTTCCATTCGACAAAAATATTAATATTAATGCCATTTTGCGGGGTTGTTAAAAAAATGTCATTAGCCTTAAAATTAATTGGCTGAAAGGACGTTAAAATTGTAATTTTGAACACGTTACAGTTACATATATTATCACTATTGATATGAAATGTGACTAGTTTACACCTCAAAAATTTCCAGGATATTGTGTAGCTTAGTGTACAGAGACCAAAAACCTTAAAATTTGTACGTATGAAGAATATGTTATTGCTGGTTTGCTTCGCTGCTTTTGCATTTGTTTCGCAGGCACAAACCGCAGCCAATACAACGGCCAATACAGTTACAAAACCCGCGGAAACCTTGCAAGTAAAGGAAACTGCTTATAATTTTGGAAAAATTCAACAAGGTCGCCCGGCAACCCATAATTTTGAGATTGTAAACGTTGGTAAGGAACCCCTGATGCTGGAAAATGTGCAGGCATCCTGCGGTTGCACCACCCCTGAATGGAGTAAGGAGCCTATTCAACCAGGCGCTACTTCTATTATTAAGGTAGGTTACAATGCAGCTGGTGAAGGCACTTTTACTAAAACCATTACCATTCAATACAATACCAACCAAAGCAAGGTATTGACCATAACTGGTACTGTTTTTAAAGGGCCTACAACCTCGGCACCCGTGAATGCGTCTTTATCATTATTGAAAAACAATTAAAAAACATAAACACATGAAAAGATTTGTATTAGCCATTGCAGCACTGATTACATTTACCGGAGTTTTTGCTCAAACTGCTCCTGTTGCAACTGTTAAAAAGGCTGATAACTTTGTTAAGTTCAAAGATGTTACCCACGATTTTGGAAAGATCAAACAAGGTGTACCCGTTACATACAGCTTTGCCTTTTCAAATATTACCGATAAACCCGTTGTTATTGAATCAGCAACCGCTTCTTGCGGCTGTACCACACCCGTTAAACCCGAAGCGCCTGTAGCAAAAGGAAAAGAAGATAAGATCACTGCCGGATTTAATGCGGCGGCCGCCGGCCCATTTAATAAAACCATTTATGTAAAAGTTGCCGGGGTCGATCAGCCCATGGAATTGAAAATTACAGGCGAAGTGCTGAGTGCTGAGGAATATGCCAAATTCGAAAAAGAAAAAGGAAACAAAAAAGGGTAATCCTCACTCATTAGAAAGTAATAATCGATTTATATGAATGATCCTCACGGCTTTAGCTGTGAGGATTTTTTTTTGAACCAGGTTTTCTGTTTGCCGGTTACTATATGGCAAAATACGCTGATCTACCAACCACCTGAAAACCAAACTGTCATCAGGTGGCGGACATAATAAGAACAGCGGTTTTAGTCAGTAACATATAGCACATAGAACATAAAACCGAGAAACCTATATTTGCGAAATGCTAACAATCAGTAGTCGCGGCAAAGTGATGCCGCCATCACCTATACGTAAACTGGTACCTTATGCTGAAACCGCTAAGAAAAAGGGGATAAAGGTATTTCACCTGAATATTGGCCAGCCCGATATTGAAACACCTGAGCCCATTTTGGATGCCGTTCGCCATGCCGATTTTAAAGTGTTGGAATACAGTCATAGCGCCGGTAATGAAAGTTACCGCCGCAAACTGGTGCAGTATTATAAAAAGGTCGGAATTGAAATAGATCACACCCAGATCATTATAACAACCGGTGGTTCAGAAGCCATTTTATTTGGTTTTATGACCTGCCTCGATCCGGGCGATGAAGTGATCATTCCCGAGCCATTCTATGCCAACTATAATGGATTTGCCGTAGCTGCCGGCGTTAAAGTAGTACCGGTAACCTCGCATATAGAAAATGGTTTTGCATTACCTCCTATTTCAGCATTTGAAGACCTGGTTACGCCAAAAACCAGGGCGATACTCATTTGCAATCCCAATAACCCTACAGGTTATTTATACAGCCGGGATGAAATGGAAACACTGAAGCAGCTCGTTAAAAAACATAACCTGTACTTGTTTTCAGATGAAGCGTACCGGGAGTTTTCTTACAGTGGCGAGCCAATAAGCGCAATGCAATTGGCTGAACTGGATGAGCATGTAGTATTAATGGACACCATCTCTAAACGCTACAGTGCCTGCGGCGGTCGCATTGGCGCCCTGGTAACCAAGAACAGGCAGGTACTGGATGCCGTGATGAAATTTGCACAGGCAAGGTTAAGTCCGCCCTCTTTTGCCCAGATACTGGGTGAAGCAGCCGTTGACCTGCCCGATAATTATTTTGATGCTACCAAAGCAGAATACCTGAAACGGCGCGATGTGCTGGTAAAACGGTTAAATGCTATGGAGGGAGTGATTTGTCCTAATCCGGGTGGTGCGTTTTATGCCATGGCGCGTTTACCCATCGATGATGCCGATGTATTTTGTCAATGGTTGCTGGAATCGTTTTCCTATAACGGGCAAACGTTGATGCTGGCACCTGCCACCGGCTTTTATGGTACAGAAGGATTGGGCAAGAATGAAGTGCGGCTGGCTTATGTATTGAATGTGCACGATCTCAATAGCGCGATGGATTGTTTACAGCAGGCGTTAAAGGAGTATCCGGGGAAGAAGTAATAATACTTGTTATACATAAAGCGGAGCCACGGTCTTTGAATCGTGGCTCCGTTTTTTTGTGACTAATTAGTTGTCGGGGATCAATAGGAAGTGTTTTATTATAATAAAGTAATATATTAATTTCATTTCCTCAAACTAAGCGAGTATGGAAAAGCGTGAATATGAAATTAAATTGATTGCGCGTCATTGGAATTGTGAGTTTTATAGTGAAGGACCCAAAGGGGCTATTAAAAAGGTCGTTCAATTTACTCCTTATAGTATAGATGGAAAGACCTGTTATAATCTTTGCTTTGGGGATTGGAACGCTGAAAAGAAATTGGTGGATGACTTAATTATTTCTGAGAATAAAGATAGCTTAAAAGTACTTGTAACTGTAGCAAGATCAGTTATGTCTTTCACTGATATTCATCCAGATGCATTTGTGTATATAAAAGGAAGTACTGCATCCAGAACCCGTCTATATCAAATTGGGATTACCAAACACTGGATTGAAATAAGCGCATTATTTACTGTATTTGGCATTACAAACAATAAATGGCAACCTTTCTCTAAAAATGCTAATTACGATGCATTTATTGCATTACGAAAAAAAGAGACACATACTGGTGAGCAAATAAGGTTAGCCAATGCTACTGTTAGTAATGACGTAAAAGATTACAGCAATGATCCATTTTTTATTAAACAGGCACAGGAAGCAAAAGAGTTTCTTGAAAAAGTCGGCTTTCCAGAAGAACTTCTAAAGATAAAGGACCGCAATGCCAACACCACCAAAGAAATTATAGATTACAGCAATGACCCTACCTTTATTAAAAGGGCTCAAGAAGCAAAAGAGTTTCTTGAAAAACATCCTCTTCCTGAAGAACTTCTAAAGATCAGAGATGCTCAATGGGGCAAAAAATAACCCACTAAAATTCAGGCAAGAGAAATATAAAAATTTAAAAGAAGGTTCCTAAATGGGACCTTTTTGATTTTTAATGCTCCTCACATAACCGCACGCTCAATATTTCTTCCCAATAACGTACCAACGATCTTATAATACCGGTTGCTGGTTATTTCACCAACCGTTGAATAATCAGGAATGAAACCGGTTCCCCTGCAAAGGTCCTGAATCGTTATCATTGCCTCGGGTTTAGTCTTACAGGCAACAACCAGCTTTCTGCGCCGCCGGGCGCCCGTTTTACCTTCTTTCACAGTAACCATATAATAAGCCATGGTGCAGGTGCAAACGCTTTATATACGTTTCCACCAAATTATTTACTCACCCGCTTTTGGCCATTACCGGCGCTTTTATTTTCAAAACAATAAGAGAATTCTTTTAGCGCGGAATAAATAATTCATACCCTATACCGGTAGAACCCTTTAGTACATACGTAAAAAAGGCTCCGTGATGGAGCCTTCTATAAAAAGGATAAAATTTCAAGTAAGATAAGCGCAGGCGGAGACAATGCTGTAAGCAACAAGCGTCAAAGTAACAATCATTCCATATTATGCATGGGGCATTCAGCAGAAGACACTTTATGCCTCGCTACTTGTATGCCTTGTTGCCTTTTCAAAAACGGTTCTATCATCATACCTTAATATATAACCAAGGTGTAGGCATGATGCGGGTACGGATCCAGGAAGTAAGCGTATATATTTGAAAGGATGGTCGGTTTTAAAAAGAGGGGGCCAGATAAAAATAACGCCCCCGATTAAATCCAATATCCTTTGAATATCCTGAGCCTTTCAAAGCAAATTACATTCCAACTGCATAAATTTTCCATTCTTTCTTTTAGTAATTTTTAACAACCGTTATTTTCTTTCTACAATGCATCACTTTTATCGTAATTGTACGAAGCATCTCCTTGCTTCACCTTGCAAGGTTCATTGAGTGAATCTATAAGTTTGAAAATATAATAGCCCATTATTATGCACCCGCCCCTACCCCTTTAACAAAACATTTGCTGCTTACGTTATGAAGTGCCTGCCTCCAGGGCATCATTATAAACAAACCCTTCTGCAATATGAAACATACTATGTTGGCCATATTACTGGCCCTGCCTTTTATTGGCCTGTCGCAATACACATATAAGAACCTACAGGTAAATTATCTGGAAACCGGTACCGCTGCACAAAACTATACCTACCAGAACCTGCGACTGTATCCCGTTTACGCCAAACAGACTTTTACCAATGAGTTTAAAAGCATCGGCAAGTATATGACCTTGCAGGAAGCTATTGCCAAAAACAAAGTGAAGATCACAGAGAACAGCAGCAACGGCGATGTGAACTCCCTCAAAATCGAAAATATTTC
The DNA here is from genome assembly GCA_036379015.1 of Niastella sp. Classification (GTDB taxonomy): domain Bacteria; phylum Bacteroidota; class Bacteroidia; order Chitinophagales; family Chitinophagaceae; genus Niastella. The sequence continues at coordinate 15,856 of DASUVL010000209.1, read as the reverse complement.
TACCGATACCATTATTGTAATAACCGGGGATGTGGTTAAAGGGGGTAAGCAGGACCGGATCGTTAATAAAGACCTGCTGTTAAAACCCAAAAGCGGCAAGAAGGACCTGCCCGTATTTTGTGTTGAAAGTGGACGCTGGTCATCTGGCGGCAGTACGCATTATTCCTCACGCAACTATTCAGTTGCGGCCCCGGCAGAGTTCAAGGGTCATTATAATAAGGGCAGCATGGGTTTGCGCAAAGTAGTGGAGAAAGAAAAAGACCAGGGCAAAGTATGGGAGAAGGTAGATGAGATCACTAGCGCCAATAGAACAACTACAAGTACTAAAACCTATACAGCGCTTACCAATTCTGCCGACTTCACCAAAAAACTGGATAAATACCTCACCTTCTTTAAAAGCAAATTTGCTGCAGACCCCACGGTTATTGGTGTAGTGGTAGTTACCGGTAACAAAGTACTGGGCTGCGATATGTTTGCCACGCACGACCTGTTTGTACAACAATTCGAAAGCCTGTTGCACTCCTATGCTACAGAAGCCATTCTCAATGGCAAACCGGTTAACGCCTCAACAGCTACCGTAAAGGGGTATATGGATAAACTCCTGAACGATGAACTTACCCAGCAGAAAACCTTGAAAGAAAAAGGCAACTCCTTTACAGAGAAAGGAAAGAAATTGCGCGTATCGAGTTTTGATTAATGCCTGGTTGGCGTCAACTCTTAAATGAAGCCGTGCCACGGTTTCTCCTTTCCCGCAGGTGAGGGACTCAGGACCGTGACACGGCTCATACTGGTTTATTCAACCCAACTGGAAATTGATTAGGGTACGATCAACTTATAAGTAACTGAAGCTCCATCAACTGTTTTAATATTTACAAGATACCAACCCGTTGGCCAGCCTGCGGTTGAAATATCAGTAACCTGGTCGTTAAATGTCAGTCTGCGGAACAACGTCCCATTGCTACCAAAGATAGTTACCGTTTTAACGCCTGCCTCATTTACCACCATGGAGAAGCGATTATTGGCAACAGGGTTCGGGTAAATGGTTACCAATGGTAACTGGCTATTGAAGTCAACAAACCGTATAGCCGTTAATGTAGTAAACCCACTATGCTCAATGGCGCGAACGCGGTAATACAATTTGTTGCTGCTGGTGATCGCATTATCTGTAAATGCATAGGTGGTTTGTGATGCAGTAGCCGATACCCGGCCAATGACAGCAAAATCACTACCATTTTCTGAGCGCAGAATTTCAAATGTTGAGACTGCATCTGATTGCGTGTTCTTCCAGTTCAGTATAACTCCTTTGCCTTGCTTAACAGCTGTAAATAATTCAAAGGTAATGGGCAGTACATTGCCGGCGGAAGAGATCACAATGTCTGAACTGAATTTTTGCAAATTGCCATCTGAAAGGTCCTTGGCAATAGTCCCATCGTTATACAGAATATTATCGCCATTGTCGCTGACAAGTTGTAATCTGTCTGCAACCAATGAACCACTGCTATTGATCTGCATTACACCTTCTGCATTCAGGGTGCTGATATCCAAAGAAGGAATAAGAACCGGCGCGTTAGCAGCGAGGCCAGACCACCTATATACAGCACCCATGGCTGCATCATTATAACTACCGGCTACTATAATATAATTGCCATTCGATAAACGAGTAATATCCCTGATACCGCGGCCACCCAGATCTAATTCAATGGGCGAACCAATAACCGGGCTGCCCGACGGAGCGCCGTTGTTAAACCAGGTCTCAAAATTCTGTATAGGCGCAATAACTGCTTTCGTACGATTGACAGTAGGCACCAGTGGTGCTCTGAAGCCGATGTACATGGTCGTATTATCCGGACCAAACACCATTCCTTCTATATTAAAACCATCGATGGTTTTAGCATCCTTGGTACTGGCGGCGCTGGCAGTAAAATTATATCCATTGGCATCACCCCAGGTAATTAATTGATTCCGCAGATTACTATAAGAACCGGCATTGGCAAATGAAGTCGCGCTGCCGGTGCCGCTAACCGTAACAGCAAATAACCGGTTCCGGTTAGGTTTATTCGCAGGATCAGAATTGTTGCTCATAGAGCCTAGCCAGTATATTTTTCCGGTGGTAGCAATGCTTTTCACACCAGACTCTACATCAACTTCCTTCCAGTCACCGGTGCTACCATCGGTAAGCCCTAAAATATTGTTTTGGTTAAAATCGAAAGTAGTAACCGGCAATCCTGAATGCTTACGGTTATATACATAAAACAAGTTGGTTTCATCGTTGGCAACGATCATGTAGTCATCATCCAGCGCCATAGCAGCCGATGCATCGGCAATACCCGTATGCCAGTAGTTAGCCGGGGGAACTACAGAAGATTGTGAAGCGGCATAAGCGAGTACATAAGAAGTATTTTCCGTGCCATCATTTACCGTTACGGTAATATTGGAATAACCCACTGCAGAAGGTGTAATTTTCAGGTTACGGGAAGCACCAGTACCTGTAAGCGCCAGGTTAGCATTTGGTACTACGGTGAGGTTACTGCTCGTAACAGAAACGATCAGGCTACCTACTGGTGTTGCATCATCGCCGATTGTAAAATCAATCCCGTCTACCTTTGCAGGGTCTGCCGCATCGCCGATAACACCGCTGATTGCATATGGGGTCACCGGTGAAGTACTCACACCACCATCGAGGTAATTAGAGGTTGTAGTAACGTCAATGCTGATCGTAGGCGCTGTTGATGAAACGTTACAAGGATCATAAGCAACCGTAGCGCGGGTGCTTTTGCCCGGGCTGCCTACATCGCCGCCGGTTGAGGTAAATGAAGCTTCTGCATCCGCTGCAGTAGACAAAGTCCAGGAGACAATGGTATTTGCGCCCAAACCACCAGCACTTACCCAACCACTTCTATTTTGTGTACGGATGGTTCCTGGAGCAAAAGTCTGATCACCATATGTGAGCCGGTCCACCAGGGCATCCGAAGCATCGTACAGGTTTATCTCATCTTCACGACCCAGATTGACAGTCAGCCCGCCGATGATCTTTACGCCGCTGCACAAACTCCAGGCGGCACGAAAGACGGCTGCCGTGTTTTGGGCAAGAATAACCGACTCGCCGGGTTGTACTGTTCCGAACAAACTAAGTGATACAACGTCAGGAGTACGTGCAATATCAGAATAACTCCAGCCTGTCATATCTATAGCGCCGCTACCCACATTGGTAAACTCAATAAATTCATTATCGCCGCCAGCATACATATATTCTGTAATGCGCATCTGCGCAGGAGAAGTAAAGAAGAAAGCTACCAAAATACCAACCAAAGAACTAAAGCGTAACATTTTTATCATGCTTGTTTATTTGTCGCAAAGGTTTCTTGCGTGCATGATGAAATAGTTACCGGAATATTATCATTGTATTAAACCCGTGTTGTACTGACAATAAACGCAGGTGTTATTTCTGCATAACCAGTACGCCGTTGACAATAAAAGTGCGCCCACCTGCTGCATCAATATTATAAACGGGTTGAAGTCCGTTTGCTTTCTCCACCTTGTTAAATACGATAAATGATTCATAGTTGCCTGTGCTTTCATTCAGGCATAAAACTTCTTCTCCATCGGCTATTGCTCCGATATGCTTTATCCCGGCTTTTGTCAGCATCGGATGGTTAGGCGTAGCTTCCAGTTCGCGGAAACGCAAATGAATGTAATAACCGGTTTTGGTCATCTGTTCTTTTGCCGCAATCAACAATACGCGCGTAATAGCATAATGCTGCGCTTCATGAACAATCAACCGTTTTACGGTTACGATCGTTGATTGGTGACTAACCGGATCAACGGTTACGATCTCATCGCCCGGTTGTATTTCTTTCAGTAATTTCTTTTGTCCATTTGCCATAGCAATGGTTTCATCGCCGGGAAAACAAATATCGTTGCCATAAGTGCCTGCCTCTGACCTGTCTATTTCTTTGCCTTTTAATGATGATTTGTAAACCTGGTAACTGTACTCTTTCGACAATACGTACGACAATTTCAATACATAGTTCTTTTCTTCCTTATCTATAGCATGAATATCTTCAAAGTACTTTTCCCACACAGCACGATCTGCAAACAGGTTGGGTAAACAGGTCGTATATCTTTTTCCTTTTTCGTTCGTGTAATAGATAAGGGTTCCTAATTCTTTTCCGTCTACTTTGGCAATAAGCGTGTACAGATCTATCCTTTTCTTCAGGCTGTCATCACCCGTAATAAAATAAGGTTTCTTCGACTCGTAGCGGTCTAACACATACGTATTATTATCAAATTTTACATAGGTATCATTATCCAGGTCTTTAATAAGGAATGCTTTTGCTTTTTCGTATTGTTCTAACGTAATACCTTTTGCCGTCTGCGTTTTTCCCTGTTGAACCAGAAATACAAATAAAAGACAGATCACAATCATTCTATTCATGAGCGATGGTTTTGTAACGGATCAGGTTGAAGCCGTATTAATTATTAATCAGGAAATCATAGACAATCAGGAAAGTTCTTTAAAAGCTTTGGCAAAGGCCTGCATTTCTTCCATTTTACCGATACTAACACGGCACCAGTCTTTGCCAAAAAACTTCCAGGACCGAATACCTACTCCCCGTTTCATCATTTCTTCTGCAAACCGGGGTCCTTCCATTTTTAAAGGGAACATGACAAAGTTGGCAGCTGAAGGAATGTATTCGTATCCTTCCGTTTTCAATGTATCGTACAGGAATTTTTTCGATTCCATGGTTTTACGGTAAGCACTTTGCAGGAATTCTTTGTCCTGGTAAGCAGCAATCGCTGCATTCAAAGCAGGAGATGAAATGCTCCACGGACCACCCGTATGCAGAGCTAATTTATTGATCATTTCAGGAAGCGCGATCAAATAGCCCACCCTCAAACCGGCAAAGCCATATAATTTTGAAAAGGTTCTTGCCACAATAATGTTTTGCCCCTTTTTTATGCTGCCGATGAGTGACGCTTCCTGCGGATTATCGAGGTAATCAATATAAGCTTCGTCAATAAATACGGTTGTCTTTTTCGAAACGCGTTCGCAAAAGGCTTTCAATTTTGCGTTATCGGTTACCGTAGCCGTTGGATTGTTCGGATTGCAGATGTATACCAGCGAGGTGTTACTATCAACCACTTTTTCCATGGCATCCAGATCGAATTTGTAATCAGGCGTCAAAGGAACTTTTATCACCTTCGTGCCTAATCTTTCCGCTTGTCCGAGCATGGCATCATAAGTAGGTACGGCCGAAACAATAGTACCTTTTCCAAAATACAGGGCGGCAGCTACCAGCAGCGGCGAAGATCCTGCCCCTAATAAGATCTGGTTACTTCCCACCCCTTCAAATTCGGTGATCTTTTGTTCCAGTATCTTACCGGTTTTCATTGGATACTGATAGGCCAGTTCCAATGATTCCAAAATCGCTTTTTTTGCTTTGTCAGATGGACCAAACGGATTTTCATTGGCCAGTAACCTGGCTACAATATCAGGTGGGGTAGTTTCAAATGCAACCTCATCGGGGTGATACAAATGAAGACCAGTTATTTTATCCGGAGTTGCCGGAGCAGCCTGGATATTTTTAAATATTGCAGGAAAAGAAAGAAGGCCTCCTGTAAGCAGGACGCTCTTTTTCAAAAAAGAACGACGCATAGATGTTGTTGCCATAATAAAGTTTTTTTAGCTGTAAGAACAAATTGCTATTATGAAATGGCAAAGCAATGCGGTTTTAAAAGGGTAGAACTATAAATAGCGGTCTGTGTTACAGGCCGTATTTATTTAAGCACTCACGGAAGGATAACTCACCCGCTGACCCGTAGCTCTTGCGTGCAGCGCCGTGATCACCGTGCGTGCCGATTCAAGCGCTCCTGCCATCCAGCCGTTTAAATAAGTTAAATGCTCGCCAGCGAAATACACCTGCTTATCGGGCGTTAATAATTTTTTATACAACGATTGTCTTTCTTCTTCTGAATATATACCCCATCCCCCCATCGAGTATTTGGTTTTGTGCCAGCTAACGGAAAAATATTTATGGTCATAATCCTGCTGATACTGCGGGTGTATCAACAACCCCTTTTCATAAGCGATCTTTTCTCTTTCCCTGTAATTCATTTCGCCTATCACCTTTGCTCGATCATTGAAGTTATAATAGGTTATCAGTAACCCTTTTTTACCCAGGTAATCATTAGAAGGATAAAACAGCTGGTACAAAATATTATTGGTGTGGGTTATTCCGCCATAGATCATTTCATCTTCTTCCCAAAACCGGCGTTTGAACTGCATGCCCATTTTACCGGTAGGGATATAAACAATTTTATCAATGGCCCGGCTAACATCGGACGTGAAATTATGATCTATATTGCTGAGCACGGGTAAGGGAATGGTACAGATACAAAAATCTGCCTGCATTTCATTTTCAATGCCCTTATTTTTATATGTGACCTGTACTCCTTCCGTAATATTTTTTATAGCTGTTACTTCAGTATTGAACTTAATACAACTACTGACCTTTTTTTCAAATGCCTTTGCGATCATATCGTTACCGCCAATGGCCTGGAACATGGTTGCCTGCAACTCATAAATATATTCGGCTACATTGTAAAACTCCGGACTGGCAAGCCCTGAGGCAATGATATCGGCCAGTTTATAAGGTTCGGCGATCTTGCCGGCTTTTTCCCCGGCCCCGGGCTGTTCTATATATCCCCTGCGAGCCGACGCTTTGTAAAGAGCATCAATATTCAACCCGCCTTCTGCGCGCAGGTATTCAAGCAATTTCTCCCCATCTTCTTTTGTAAGCGTAGTATCTAATTGTTTTGTATCAATGGCTTTGCATAATAACTCGGCCATATAACCGCGCATGTCGTTGTGGATCTCGCGTTTGCGGATCTTCTTATTGGACAGGCTACCCGCGCCTTCACTAAAAAAATAAGCCGATTCGTTGGTATTATTATAAACCTGTAGCGGAATGCCTAACTCTTTGCAATAATGTAAGGTTAAGAAATGATGATGCGGAATGCGCGATGGACCGGCATTATAATAAATGCCTTCATCAAAATCGGCCGTGGCTTTTCCATGTTGCATTTCTTCGGTAACAGTGCCTTTCCTTATGGAAAATACCCGGCCACCGGCTCGTTCCCGCGCTTCGAGAATAATACATTCATAGCCTAACTTCATAAGTTCATAAGCCGCGGCCATACCTGCCAGTCCTGCCCCAAGGATGATCACCTTTTTACCTTTGCCATTCCCTTCCAGCTGTAACGGATGAACCGGGGCGGCCTTTAACATCCCCAATGCCATCATACCCGGCCAGGCAGCACCTGTAAGCACACTTATTTTGGTGAGAAAATTACGGCGGGACAAACTCTCATTCATAGCATTAGTTTGGTATAAGAAGACGCAGGACACTTTAAATCATCCAGGCATTAAAAAATATAACATATGTACATTTCTATCAAGCTGCTCTTGATAAATTTACAAAAAATACCCAGAACTTAATTTCAGAAGTGTTTAATTGTCACTTTAAAATGATCAGCGGCAGTAAACTTGCATTTTTTGAAGGGGAATAAATTTCGGATGCAGTGTAATAAGAAAAAATCCTGGGTTCGATCAATACCGGTATTCCTTGCCCTTTCTGACAATTAACGATTTGATTTGTTCTACGGCCATTTGAAACCGTTCTTCCCAATTCCCTTTTATTTCTACGAAGTTGATGTTGCGCCCGGTTAATACCTGCCGGTGTGAAGCGTCTAGTAAATCCCGCTCTTGCTGATGCAACCTGGTTCCATCCTGGAAGTAGGCCACATCATTATTCAAATATAGATATAGGTCTGCCCGGTTTGCGTTGTAGATCTCATCGCTTACCACGAGGTCCTTTCCAAAACTAAATTGGCAATAAGATTGTGTTATGTGGATATCAGTATCAATTATAACCAGGGCACTGTCACCAGACGCAGCGGCTTCAATTCGTTTTGCATGCTCCCGCGCTACCAATTGCAGGTCATCTATACTGAATGCATTGGAATCGGGAATAAGATCCCTTCCTGCTTCCATCACTTTATTACAATTAAAATAAGCAGCAAGGCCCTCTGTCAACGTTGTTTTACCGGTTGATTCTGTTCCTACAATCACCACCTTTAATACCAGATCGCGCTTTACAGCATCAGGGATAAACGTCCAGTTCGTCAATAAATCATTTCGAACGGAAGTAGCCGAAACAGGGAAAAGCTGTTTTGGAATATCAAAAGGGATATGCTGTATTTGCATAAACTCCGCCACGAAATAACCATATTCTTCGGAAGTAATAACCAGGGAATAGTCTGGAAAAAGCTGTTTGAAAACAATTGCCCAGATCTCAGATACCCCCTTTGAGGAAACAGATGAATTAGGCAATTCGGATTCTATGTAATCTAATATGCGTACTTCAAGATTTTTCTGATCTGGAAACGTTTTCTCAATCCATGATTTTCTAGCGGGGCCGGAAATAGCTTCTTTGTCACTGGCACAAACCAATACGGTAAGGAAGTCGCATTTATTCAATGCGAAATGGATCATTGCCTCATGTCCTTTATGAAAAGGCAGGAACTTGCCAAAAACAAATGCCTTAACCATTTTTCAATTGTTTGTTCCAATGGTACAATCCGTATGACGCCAAACCTCCAAATACCAAATACTCCAAAGAAAGGAAATAGATCTCTTTTTTGAAATACAGTACCACAGCAAAAATGTCCGCTGTTATCCACAACACCCAATTCTCCATCTTCTTTTTTGCCAGTAATATGGTGGCAATAACGCTTAACATCATGATAAACGAATCGGTGAACGGATACGCCGCCGGTCCTGCAAAGATGGACGGCAACAATAAATAGATGTTTTGAAACAGAAAGCCAAAGGTTATAGTGCCGACAACAATTACGCCTGCCAACAAAAACCTGTTACGGGAAGTAACAGTAGCAACCTTCTTTTCCACCGTATTTGTTTTCCAGTAATACCACCCATAAATAGTAACAATAAAAAAATAAATCTGCAAAACCATATCCGCGTATAGCTGTACCTGAAAAAACAGGATAAAACAAAAAAGCTCATTGATTATTCCCGTGGGCCAGGTCAGGATGTTTGCCCGGGAAGCGTAATAGACAGACAAAAGTCCGGATAAAGTGGCTATCAGTTCCACATAACTGAAAGGATAGCCTAACACCGAAAAGGCAATATTTTTAATGTCAAAGAAATACATCATAAGGTATATTTTAAGGAAGCATACACCGTAGTTGGCGCCTGCACAAAATACTTTTTGCTTCCATCATAATCAACATAGCCATTATTAAAGTATTTGGCATTGGTGATATTGTCTACAAAAACACAAAATTGAAATCGGTTGAGGGTATAGCCAATCCGGCTGTTCAGCAGCCAATAACTTTTTACCGAGGATGTATTGGCAAAATCAATAAACGATTTATCCTGGTATCTTACTGTCATAGCCAGGGTAAGGTTTCTATATTCATAAACCGCTTCCTGGTTAATGATAATAGCCGGGGTGAGAATGGGACTGAATGTTACCTTTTGTTCTTTTATCCGGCTGTAATTGTAGGAAGAATTATTTATTAACGACAAATTCCTGTTCACATAGTATACCGCATTCAATTCAATACCGGTCCTGTAACTCTTATCAACATTATTGGTAAGCGCTAACCCGTTCGGACCGAATTTTCCGTTCAATACAATTTCGTTCTCAAAATTCATATAGTACAGATTGAAGCCAGCGCTCCATTGTTTTGATTGAAAACGCAAACCCAATTCGTGGTCTACAACATATTCAGGTGTTTTAATCGCAAGTACAGGATTGCCCACACTATCTGCCAATAGATCATCGCTGCCGCCAAACAGATCGTTCCTTGTTGGTTCCCGGCCTGTGCGGCCAATGCTATAGTATACCACGAGATCTCGTTTGATCTCAGCACTTACGCCCGCCTTGGGATTCAGGAAATCCCAGGATAATTTATCCAATAGCACCGATCCCTTGTAATCAAAATTGGTATGGCGGTATTGGATATCTGTAAAGAATGTAAACCGGTTGAACGTGTAGCCAGCCTTTACAAAGGCGCTTGCCTCGTTTTTGTAACCGGTGTTTTTATACAACCTGCCTAAAGCCTTTTCGCTGAAAATGTGTTGACGGTTATATATGTTTCCATGAACACCTGTGGTTAATGAAAAGCTGTTTAAAGCGAGATTATAGTTACTGAAAAATCCAATTAAATTGGATTGAAATGCATAGTTATACAATTCATCGGTTGTGGAAGTCCTAAAAAATTGTTGTTGTTATAATCATAATTACCTTTCAGCGATGAATAATACATACCAGACTGCAGCGAGGAAGTATTACTTAGCTGCCACCTGTTTAGCAATTGTGTTAACCATTGGGTGAATTTATCTTTCTCATTTTTATTGGCATTGGTGCGTCTGTCAATAGCGATCAACGAATCGGAAACACCAATCCAGGCCAATTGATTTCGCTGACGACCACCCAGCACATTCAATTTCCAGGAGGTTTTGTTACCAAACCAGCCACCGCTCAAAAAAACAGATTGAGAATTGTTGGATGAATTGTATTTGTAGCCGTCGGAATACACTTCAGATACTCTTGCATAAAACGCTTTCCTGCTTTTTATACCGCTATTGTATTCGCCAAATGCTCTTAAACTATTGAATGACCCATAGCCAACACCGACAGTCGTTTTAGCAGTGTCGTACAGGTTGGGTGAGAACAATTGCAGACTGCCTCCATAACTGGCAACACCATTTTTACTTGTTCCCACACCCCGTTGAACCTGGATCCTACTGATCGAATTTATAATGTCCGGGTAATTTGAGAAATAGGCGCCCTGATCTTCCGGTTCATTCAACGGAACTCCATCAAGCGTTATATTAATACGGGTTTGATCGATGCCCCGCATTCTGAAATAAGAATATCCCTGAGAGTGGCCAGCATCGGAGTAATTCGTAACAGAGGGCAATTGATTCAGCAGAAAAGAGGGCTCCTGGCCAACGGATTTTGAGTCAAGCTCTTTTGAACTGATATTCTGAAATGTTACCGGGGTTAGTTTATCGGCCTGGTAGGGCACAATAACTTCTTTCAGGAGGGTGGCTGTGGTTGGGCGTGTAGTGTCCTGGGCTACAAGGAACTTACCTGCCAGCAATGCTGTTATTGCCAGCGCAAAATATCTTACCATGCGTTTTAAACCGTTTTTATGGGTCGTAATCGCATAAAGATAAAAATATTTTTATACCACCCGCACAAACGGCTTTCTCGGGGTCAACTCCAGGTTCGACCGGTAGGGAACAATCCCAGGCTGCAGGAATATGACAAGCAGGATCAAGAATGGAATACCACCATAAATAATAGTGTCGAACCAGATGGATTTGAAAGTATCAATCTTTGCATTGGAAGGGTTACCGGAGAGGTATCGTACAGGAACAATTGCTCCGGGTTGCAGATTTAAATTGCCTGGTCCTTTAAACCACACCGTGTCACGGCCATTTATAAAATAAATATCTGAATAAGGAAACCGCATCTGGTCAAGCGCATTACCATTCCCTTCAAAGGCAAAAACACCATTGGCTTTATTCGATTGTATTAACCAGAAAACCTTGTATACCAGTAAAGGAAGTATCAATAATAAGAACAACGCCAAAAAGAATTTGGTGCGGGATATTACCATATAAGAAATATTAAAAAGTAATATTATCCGATAAAGTATTGGCAGTTGTTGATTCGGATATGAATATACGGTAGAATCCCGCGCAGCTGGTTGTAATATATGGTTAAATCTTCGACGGCGCTACCCCAAATGCATTTTTAAAGGCATACGAAAAATGCGACAGGTCTTCAAACCCTACCTCCAGGTATACGTCAGATGGTTTGTTCCCCTTTTCTTTGATGAGATAATGGGCTTCCTGTAATCTTTTTTGCAACAGCCAGTTGCCAGGCGAGGTGTGAAATGTTTTTTCAAAATCGCGTTTAAAGGTGGCCAGACTTCTGCCTGTTAAATAGGCAAACCGGTGAAGCCCAACGTTAAACTGGTAATTCTTTATCATGAACGCTTCGAGATCAATTTTACCAGGTTCTGCAAAATCGAACAGAATATCTTTTAACGCAGGCTGGTTACGCAACAATAGCAACACCGCTTCTTTTACTTTCAACGATAACAATGCCTTATTTTCATCCGGCGGCAAGCCTTCATACGCCATTAAAGAATCCATAAAACTTGTATAGAGCGGATGAGCAGCGAGTTGAAATATTGAATCGGTTGTATGCTCTTTACCGGCTGTATATCCCTGTTCGATGCTCATATTTCGCAGGGTATCCTGATCGATCATGATGGAAATAGATTTGAAATCCCCGCCTTCCGGTGGTTGCTTCAAAAACTTGGCCAGTTGATTTCTTTTGATAAAACGAAAATCACCTTCGCCAAACAGGTGCTCCTTCTTACCATCGTTAACCAACAACGTACCCGATATCTGGTAACTGAAAACATGGTCCTGAATAAATTGTTCACCCCCGCGACTCACCTGGTGATAGCAGGAGTAAACAATTTCAGGTTTTGACGGCTGTTGCGCCATATCATGCAGATTAATTTATTTATACCAAAGTTCAACTTTTTCCGGCAAGCAATGATTTCCCATATTCAGTTTCCAGAAAATTGGGGGCTTCGTCATGATCTGTAGAAAGGGTTACCGGCAGCCATTTTTCAAATTCAGCTTTTCTTGCTTTATCAGCGGATTGTAACATGCCTGCGGCTTCGCTACCCAGCACCAGATGCACGGGCGGTTCAGGATGTTCAGCCAGATTGATCATTGCTTTGGCCGCCTTTACCGGATCGCCAACCGGAACAAACCCACCGTTTTGAAAAAATTCAGCCCGTTTGTCAACTGTATTTTCATAACCTTCAACAAAGGGAGTATACGTCATGGAAGCGCCTGCCCAATCGGTACGAAAACCACCAGGTTCAACCGAAGTAACCTTAATGCCAAGCGGCGCAACCTCTTTCGCCAGGGCTTCAGTAAATCCGCCCAAACCGAACTTGGCTGCCTGGTAAATAGATATGCCCGCATTGCCAACACGACCACCTATTGAACTGATCTGCAAAATACGGCCACTACATTGTTTACGCATGTAGGGTAATACCGCCCGCGTTATTACAATGGGAGCATACAGATTCGTTTCAAGTTGACTACGCACCTGTTCATCGGTAAATGCTTCTGCGGCTCCTACTATTCCAAAGCCGGCATTATTTACCAACACATCTATACGGCCAAAATGTTTAATGGTGTGCTCAACAGCAATAGCTATTTCTTTCTTGTTGGTTACATCCAGTTGAAGAGGAAGCAGCTGATCAGGGTATTTGATCACCAGATCTGCTAATTGTTTAGGTTGGCGGGCCGTTGCGGCCACCTGATCTCCTGTTGCTAATACTACTTCAGTGAGTGATCTGCCCAATCCCCGGGAGCTGCCTGTAATAAACCAAACTTTTGTCATGGTATGTAATTTTTAATACCACAAAGTTGGTGTAAGAAAGAAGGATCGGGTTTGTTTAAAGGCTCAAAGGTTGTTTGTTAAAAAGCTCAACAATTTTATGCTTCCAACCCATTAAATTGCTTTAAAGTTGTTTCCGGCGACAGCAGAAATGATTGATAGACCCCTTCTGTTTTACCTGGCCTTACTGCATATGCATTTTTTTGCAACGCGTTATAAATGTCCTGCGCTACTTCATCAGGAGATAATTTTTCGGCATTGAATCCTTTGGTCATATCAGTATCAACAAAAGGTGGAAACACTTCAAAGACCTGGATATGCGGATTCGTTTTTTGTAATACCAGTCGTAATGATTGAGAATAAGAATGCAGCGCGGCTTTTGTGGCACTATAGGTTGCCAATACCGTGGCAGGCAGATACGAAACGATTGATTCAATGTTGATGATCGCTGCTTCCTTACTGGCTTTCAAAAAAGGCAATAAACGTTCCGTAAGTCTTACTACAGACAGGTAATTCAGATCCATTTCGAACTTTGCTTTTTCATAAACACCATCTATGCTATCGAGCGGATAAGCAGTAACCACACCGGCATTATTCACCAGGATGTCGAGCCCGCCGTATTTGGTTTTAACCTGTTGCACCAGGTGCTCTACGTCTGCATCTTTAGTGATATCGCTAACAATGTAAGATGCCTGGGGTAATTGAGCTACGGCTTCTTTTAGTTTGTCTTCCCGTCTTCCGGCAAGTATGATCCTGTTACCTTTTCCTGATAATACGTTGGCAATAGAAAAGCCAATACCGGTACCGCCTCCTGTAATCAGGATGGTTTTGTTTTCAATGTTCATTTTGTATGTTTTAATGTGAGTAAACTATCTTATTACAATATACCGATCGGTATGTTTTTAGTCAAAAAAAAGGACTATCGGCAATAGTCATTAATTTCCTGTTTCAGCAAGTCGATAATTATTTGCATTTGCTTTGTATTACCCTGTAAACGGGCAATCCACAGACCGCCTTCAATCATTGCAAATGCCTTTATAGAGAATGATTCTGCATCCATTGTTTGTTTGAATTCACCGGCTTCAATACCGGCCCGGATAATTTTTGCAATGCGGTTTTCCGTAGCCATGATGGCTTTACTTACTTTGTGTTTTACTTGCGGATTGGTATCGTCGGCCTCGGTACCGAAATTCATGAGCGGGCAACCATAGTTATTATCCTGGGTTATTGTACCAAGATAAAAATCAAACAGGGCATATAGCTTGTCACGATTTGAGGTGACGCGGCCAATCGCCATTTCAATATCGGCACTAAGCCTTTTCACCAGGTAATCAAAAGCTTCCAGGCAGATCTCGTCTTTACTTTCAAAATTACCGTACACACTACCCTTTGTAAGCCGGGTAGCCTCTGTAATATCATTGATGGAGGTGGCAGCCATTCCCTTTTTATTAATGATGGGTGCTGCCTTCTCTACAATAAAATGTCTTGTACGCTCTGCTTTTGTCATAACAACACAAAAATATACCATTTGGTATATTATGCCAAATTTTTCTTTGTCGCTCAGGAATGCTTACTGATAACAGGTTGATTATTACTCATCAAAGTAAAGGTCTAATTTCTTCAGGCGGGAAATGATAGCGCCTTTTGTGCGGCCGAAGTGGGCGGCTATTTTACTGATGGAAGTACCATCATCATAAAAATCTTTCAGTTCATCATCCTGTTCCTGGGTCCAGGGTTTGTAGGCATCTTTATTTACTTCTCTGTTACGAATTACCGTGTACGCTTTTACCGGAGGAGGCTTAACTATTGACTTCTTTTTAGCGGGTGGTTGTTTAGAAGCAGAAGATGCCTTCTCAGAAAAGTAACTATTATAATCAAAGTTTGTTTCCCTGACCTTTACTTTTATTATGCGGGGAGAAGCAGGAAATTCTTTCGGCAACAATGTTTCTGGAATATGCAATATGTTCTTGGTGCGGGTAATCGCCACATATAGTAAATTAATTTCCTCATTGAGCCGGGCTTTATCAAAAGCAACGTTCTTATCACTTTTATGCTTTTCTTTTAACTCTTTCAATTTACCCTCTGTCAAAAAATCATTCACCAGGTAAACCACATCATACTCCATTCCCTTTGACCGGTGAACGGTAGAAAAGATCATTTCCGCTTTGTGTCTGTCTTCGTCACCGGTTTGCAGCTCCTTGAGCGATTTAATAATACCATGCACTTCATTACCATATTCACGAACAATATCAATCATGGTAGACAGTTGATGATCTTCCGTTTTTTCCACGTATTCTTCCAGGTCATCAATGTCTTTCATGGAACCA
>DASUVL010000208.1:0-8464 GCA_036379015.1 Niastella sp. | reverse complement strand
GCACTTCATGATAAAAAATGTTGGTATTAAACTCACTCAACCTCACCGGTTGCTGGTACGTAATAAAATGTACCTGGTGTCCTTTATCAGCAAGGGCCTTTCCCAATTCCGTTGCTAAAACGCCGCTTCCGCCAAACGTAGGGTAGCAAACAATTCCAATGCGCATATAGCTGTCTATATTAAGTGTGTGAAGGTAATTTAAAACGGTCAATAATGCCCAAGGGATCATTTTGACTATTTTAGCGTAAAATAACGCACATGAGATTTAAATTGTTTACGCTATTGTTAACAATTGTTTCCTTCACCGGTTTTGCTCAAAATGAAGATTCGTTAAAAATCAGGGCTATAGCCACTGAGATCCTCCTCCATGGCAGGGCTTACGAAAATTTACATACGCTTACCAAACAGGTGGGAGCCCGGCTTACCGGTTCGCCACAAACCTACAAAGCAGAGGCCTGGGGGCAAAAAGCCCTGCAACAGGCCGGTGCCGATCATGTAATATCGCAACCGTGCCTGGTGCCGCACTGGATACGCGGCGGTAAAGATGAAGCCTGGATAGCTCTACCAGGTAAAAAGAATCAACCCCTTGATGTGCTGGCGCTGGGTAATTCAATGGGCACCGGTCCTAAAGGCATTCAGGCGCCGGTAATGCTCATTAATTCATTTGAAGAACTGGAACAGCAAAAAGCAGCGGTAAAAGGAAAGATCGTTTTCTATAATTATAAGTTTAACGATACATATGTAAAGACTTTTGAGGCTTATCGCGATGCGGTAGGATATAGGGGGCAGGGCCCCAGTCAGGCTGCCAAATATGGCGCCGTGGCTGTATTGATCCGTTCTATGACCCATGCGGCCGATAACAATCCGCATACAGGTTCTACCCGTTACAACGATTCTTTCCCCAAAATACCAGCAGCAGCCATGGGCTTGCACGACGCGGACAAGCTGGCTGCCTTACTGGAAAAAGAACCAGCAACCGTTTTCTTAAAAACAAATGGCAAAATGTTACCCGATACGGTAGCGCATAATATCATTGGAGAAATTATAGGCAGTGAGTTTCCGGAAGAGGTAATTACTGTAGGCGGTCACCTCGACTCGTGGGACCCGGCCGAAGGTGCGCATGACGATGGCAGTGGCTGTGTGCAGTCCATTGAAGTAATAAGGGTATTAAAAGCCATCGGATATAAACCACGGCGTACGATCCGTGCTGTGTTATTTGCCAATGAAGAGAACGGGTTAAGGGGTGGTATTAAGTATGCCGAGGAAGCCCGTACAAAAAAAGAGAAACATATTTTTGCACTGGAAAGCGATGAAGGCGGATTTACGCCGCGTGGCTTTGCCGTAACCATGTCGCAGGAGCTATTGAATAAAATGCGCAGCTGGTTGCCCTTGCTGGCGCCTTATGGTATCAGTGAGATCAGCCAGGGCGGTGGTGGGTCTGATATTGGTCCTTTAAACCGTGAGTTGGGAACCCCGCTGGCCGGCTTACAGCCCGATTCGCAACGTTATTTTGATATTCATCATGCCCGCAGCGATGTGTTTGAATCGGTCAATAAGCGGGAGCTGGAACTGGGCGCTGTTTCTATGGCGGCATTGATATATCTTGTGGATAAATACGGATTATAATACGCTTAGGGCTTAACGCCTAACGCTTAACGCTCAAGACAGGTGTATTTGGTTGTAAGCGTTCCGCGTTCTGCGTTGGGCGTTAAGCCTAAACCAATATAATGAAAAAGATCTTCTTTATAGTAGCTGCTATCCTTTTAGCCGGAGCAGGAATAATTATTTACTGGAAATATTTTTTTGTATTCGGCCAGGGAGTGAAATCAGGCCATTTGAATTATGTGGTTAAGAAAGGTGATGTATTCAAAACGTACGAAGGAAAGCTGATCCAGGAAGGCATCAGGTCGAGGACACCCGGCAGCATAACCTCGTATGAATTTGAATTTTCGGTAGTGAATAAAAGAATAGCGGAAAAATTAATGGCCAATAGCGGCAAGTGGTTCGACCTTCAATACAAGGAATTCCACAATGTAGTTCCCTGGCGGGGCAACACCACCTATATTGTTGATAGTATCATTTCAATGAAAGAGGACAGGTAAACTCAACCTGCAAGCATACAAAAGATAGTAGGTCGTTTATGCAGATCAGGGATCTGCCTTTTCCACTCAGCGAGCGTTTTGGTGTGAATGAATTCGGTAGGGGCGGTAATATCAGTTGCTATGCACAATCTGGTAGTTGGCCTGCCGATTTTTATTAAAGTTTCGAGCACTTGATTATTCCGGTACGGTGTTTCAATAAATATCTGCGTGCAATTCTTTTTCTCCGACTCTGCTTCCAGGTCTTTTATGGTTTTGTTGCGTTGAACGTTATCTATAGGTAAGTAACCTACAAACTGAAATTGTTGTCCGTTCATACCACTGGCCATTAAAGCCAGTAATATGCTGCTGGGCCCCACCAGTGGCTTCACCGTGGCGCCGTATGAATGGGCCGCTTCAGTTAACAACTGACCAGGGTCGGCTACGCCCGGGCAACCTGCTTCGCTGATAATACCAATGGTCTTATTTTGTCGTAAACAATTATTGAAGGAGCTAAGCGTGGCAAGGTTATTTGTTTTATCTATGAGCACCCAGGTATAGTTATCAATAACCATTTCTTTCCAGATGCTTTTTAAATAACGACGGGCGGTACGTTCGTCCTCTACAAAAAATACCTGGCATTGGCCAACTGCATCCCGTATATATGCCGGAATGGTTGCTGTTGCCGATTCATGCAACACAGAGGGAATTAGATATATCGTACTTGTTGAGGTCAATTTTTCCTGTTTGTGGTTTGTTGTTTATTGTTTTTGGTTGCTTCGCTGTTCGGGAAGTCCTGTATTTACTTTTTCATTCCTCTGTTCTTCATTTCTTTACTTCAACATTGAATATTCACCATTTAATATTCAATATTATTCCACCCCTACTTTATCATCCCGGTGATACAAACTGATAGTAGCGGCCACTACAGCATATGCAGGCGCCAAAACCCAGCCTACAAAGGGTACTACATGCATAAGGTAGAACACCATCCCATTGCCAATGGCCAGCCCTTTGTGCTTACTAATAAATGAAATGCTTTCAGAAGGTGACAGCCGATGACGCTCGCAACTGTAATCCAGCATGGAAAAGCCATAATAATAACATTCCACCAATAGTGTTGTTACAGGCACTACCCAGCCAACAACGGGGATAAAAGAAAGTATCAGTAATGAAATGGTATAAACCGATTGCCAGAGCGTGTTGCGCAATGCCAGTTTTATACCCCGTGCGATATCAGCCAATAGTTGTTTGAAGTTGAAAGGATAATCTTTTCCCTCCATGATCGATTCGGTTTTTTCGCTCAGGTAAGCAAAAACCGGTGAACCTATAATGAGGAAAATATATTTAAACAGGGAGAAGTAAAACAGCATCATGATCAGTCGCACCATAATTTCACCCATTACCAATAAAAAGCTTAGAATAGGATTATGTTGCTTGTTTATCCAACGGTCGATACCAATCCAGTGGTTAAAAGTGGAAACAACATAGTTGGAGGATATCACGAAGAAGATCATACCTGCTGCAAACATCAGCGTATAAATGATTCCCGGCACTATGATCCATTTCCAAAGCCGGTGCTCCCTTATAAAGCGATGTGCCCTGGCGTATGACTGAATGGCTGTAACGATTTCTTTCAGCAAGTTTTATAAATTTGAATTTTCCATATACTATTGATGGGCGGGCTCAAACTTAGTAAATATTTCAATTAGGGCATTGAATGAATCTGTAATCACAGAATTTTGATTATAATAGCTATTTAATTGTTGCATAAAAATTGTCTATAAGCAAGGTACTGGAGAAATATTGTCAATAATTATTGCCGATGAAAAAATTAGATACCGGTTTCTATAACCGTGCCGATGTGGTGAAGATAGCGAAAGAATTGATCGGCAAAGTACTTGTTACCCAATTTGGGGAAGTTATAACGTCGGGCCGTATCGTTGAAACCGAAGCCTACGCGGGCTCCATAGACAGGGCTTCCCATGCTTTTGGGGGCAGAAGGACCAACAGAACAGAAGTTATGTACCAGCCGGGCGGTACTGCATATGTTTACCTATGCTATGGTATTCATCATTTGTTTAATGTGGTCACCAATCAAAAAGACATACCCCATGCCATTTTAATACGGGCTATTGATCCTTTACAGGGCATCAATGCGATGCTGACGCGAACCGGTAAAAAAAGGGCAGACTATACCTTAACCAAGGGGCCGGGCAATGTATCTAAAGCCTTGGGCATTCATACCGGGCATACCGGCTGGAGTTTATTGGGGGATGATATATATATTGGTTCAGATGATTTTGCCGCTGGCAAAAATGATATTATTGCCACGCCGCGTATTGGCGTTGATTATGCGGGGGAAGATGCGAAATTGCCATACCGTTTTATTTTGAAGGACAATCCATATGTTAGCGGTAAAAAGGCAGAACGCTTAAAGCTAAATGCTTAACGCAAAACGTCTAATACCGGCTTCGCGTTTAGCGTTAGGCGTTCCGCGTTAAGCTTTAAAAAACTATTCATTGTCTTTATAAATCGATCATTTGAATCGTACGATCTATCTGGCCAACCCACAATTAATATTTTCGGATGAAACCTATCAGTAAACAACTTCGCGACCAACTTGCCCTGGGGGCCGGCCTGGTTTTATTTCTTGTAGCCTTATTTGTAAATCCATTTGGTGTTGATGCCAAAGCTGCCAAAGTATTGGCCATTGCAGCATTAATGATCACCTGGTGGGTATCGGAAGCACTGCCTATGCCGGTAGTAGCCTTAATTCCCCTGGTATTATTTCCGTTAATGAATATCATGCCCATTAAAGAAGTATCGGCCGGTTATGCCGACTCAAATATCTTTTTGTTCATGGGCGGTTTTATGATCGGGTTGGCTATCGAAAAATGGAACCTGCATAAACGCATTGCGCTTACCATTGTAAATATTACCGGCACCAGTGGCAATCGCATAGTGCTGGGCTTTATCCTGGCAACTGGTTTATTAAGTATGTGGCTAAGCAACACCGCCACTACTATGATGATGTACCCGATAGCCGCTTCGGTAATTCATGTTATAAAAGAAAATCATAAAGGCAATGCCCGGCTCGATAACCTCGCCATTTGCATTATGCTGGCCATTGCATACGCCAGTAATTTTGGCGGTATTGCTACCATAGTAGGTACGCCGCCCAATGTGGCTTTTGTGAGTTTTATTAAAGAAAAGTATAATTATTCGGTACAGTTTGCCGACTGGATGCTGATCTGTACACCTCTTTCATTGCTGTTATTATTTTCTCTGTATTTGGTAATGACCAAATGGTTGTATCCTAACAAGCTTGGAGCCGATATTGGTACCCGTGACCTGATCAAACATGAATTGCAGCAAATGGGCCCGTTAACTACTTCAGAAAAAAGGGTATTGGTCATTTTCGTGTCTACGGCATTGTTATGGATCACCAAGGACCTGATCAATCAGGCCAATATTGTAAAATTAGATGATACCATGATCGCCATGGCGGGTGCACTGGCTTTGTTCATTTGCCCGGCCGGCGAATACAACAAGGTAGGCAGCCGAAAGATCCTTGATTGGACAGACACCACCAAAATGGCCTGGGGTATTTTGCTGTTGTTTGGCGGAGGTATTGCACTGGCCGGTGCATTGGAAAAAGCAGGGTTGATAAAACAGATGGGTCTTTGGATTGCTGGCTTCTCTGGCAATGGTGGCCTGATGCTGGTATTTATAATCACGCTGGTATCGTTATTCATCAGCGAAATAATGAGCAATATTGCCCAGGTCATTGTGTTCTCACCTGTGATTGGGGGTATTGCCGATGCCATGCATATTAATCCGCTGTTGTTAGGTTTGCCCATGTGCCTGGGCGCCAGTTGTGCCAGTATGATGCCAATGGGCACGCCACCCAATGCCATTGTATTTGCCAGTGGTCATATCAAATTCAAACAAATGGTGAAGGCGGGTTTTGTGATGAATATAGTAGCGGTTATTTTGATCACCTTATTCTGTTGGTACCTGGTGCCACTATTAATGGGTTTGTAGTTTGTGGTTTGTGGTTGCTCGCGCGCTTTGAGAATTGTTCACATCTTCGAATTTGCTGGGGCCCGAATATGTTCAGACATTCCGACTTTAAGAACCACAAACAATAAACAAAAAACCATAAACTATTTCAGCAACTTCCTGTAGAAAGGAATCAATTCATTAGCTAATATTTCATGATCTGCAACACTTGGATGGCCCGTGCAGCCTTTGGCCTGCATAGGTTGAAAAAAATACAGGGCCACCAGTTTGGAGGAAGGGGATAAGGCATCTGTTTTTTCTTTTACAGCGGTAAGGCAATTTTGCAATAGGGAACGATTACGATCGTGGAGCATGGCGCTGCTGAGCAATGCAATTTGTACCCCGGGATATTTTGTTTTTACCAACTGAATGAATTGTATGTATTGCTGTACATAGGTAGCGCTGTCAAATGGCAGTCGGGGTTTAACGCCATCGCCATTGCTGAAATCATTCGTCCCTAAGGCAATGCTTACTACTTGTGGCGTATAGGTGGAAAAATTCCAGGGTTGTTGTGTCTCTATGCGGAAATCTGCTTTTTCATATACCTGCGGCATCGTTGGGCCATCGCTGTTCCAGTTGCGATAAATACCAATGCCGCTTACACTGCTCATAATATAATTGATCTTTAATGCCCGCGCTACCCGGGGACCATAAGCCATATATGCATTGTGCTGATCGTGATATACACCAGTACCGCAAGGCACTTCAGAAGCATCTGCTGCCGCACCACAGGTGATGCTGTTGCCGATAAATTCAATCAGCGGTGCAGAAGGCCGTTGAAGTGTTTTTATATTTTGAGCGCTTACTGAATGAAGTATAATGGCGCCTGTGTGCGCTTCCGTGGCTTTGTATATCCAAATGGTATGCTTACCCGCTGACGGGGCTGTTATAACCAATGGCTCTTTTGATGCGGAATCAAGGCGGATACGCTTTTGATATACGCCGTCCAGCTCGTATTGCAGGTAATTATGATGCAGCCATGATGGGAGTGATACCTGTATGCTGAATGTAGTTCCTTCAAAACTAAAACCTACCTGGCAGGCAGTACTTACCAGCTCCAGGTTATGTTGTTCATTGATAATGCTGCGGCCGAAAGGATGGAAGGCGGTAGCTGATATGGAAGAAACAGTTGCTGTACCGGGTTTGGATACAAAACAACCGGAGCATACAATATAAAACGCTACTGCAGTAAGGCGGAATATTTTAGTTGGCATCACAATCATATACCGTCAAAAATATTTTATTTGGCGGCGTAGACGTGGTACTATTTTGCCAATTGAGAATATTTTTTTGTGTGCTTAGAAGTGCGGACAGGGGATTCCTTTATTTCCTACTGGCCGTTTGATAAATATGAGGGAAATTTCCATACCGCCCCGGCTTTGGGAAGCTGCTTTAAGGCTGGAGATATTGACATCGTAGGATGCGCCCAGTCTGAAACCGCCAAACTCAAGGCCTACGTATGGTATCAGCGCATCGTTTACATTATTAAAACGGGTCCATAAACCTGCGTAAAAGTTGGTAGGGTTTTCTTCATCCTCGTTCATATTAAACCCAACAGCACCACCTGCCACAATATTAGTAGCACCGGCCTGCCGGCTGAATAATGAACTTACGTATAACGTGCGGGTATTACTGGCCAGGGGAAGTGCACCACCGGCATGCACGGTTACACGGGGATTCAATGTATAAAAGATATCACCGGTAAACGATTCTTTTGGTTTATTGAGGTGATAGCCCGAAACGCCCAGGTAATAATTGTTATATCCGTCGGTAGAACCATTGAACAGGGCGCCTACCGAAAGGTCGAAATAACTGAGGTTGATCTGACGGTCATTTACAGTTTCACCGCTGGGGTTGGTCCAACCGCCAAACTGATCCAGTTCATCTTCAAAGTTCAGCTTGGTGCCATCCAGGCGTTTGGTATTATATGTACCCTGAAAACCTACCCCGATAGAGTTCAGTCCATCTTCATCTATCCCTTTATGATAGGAGGTGGAAACGGAGATCAGGTTAGTGGATAGTATACCGTTAGCTGTTTTATCTGTCATTGCCA
Organism: Niastella sp.; assembly: GCA_036379015.1. GTDB lineage: Bacteria > Bacteroidota > Bacteroidia > Chitinophagales > Chitinophagaceae > Niastella. The sequence continues at coordinate 268 of DASUVL010000208.1, read as the reverse complement.
GCACGCCAACACCCCAGGTATCAAGTTCAGAAATACGACTGCGTAAAATAGGGGCGTCAAACGATACGGTGGAGGTAACAAATGCCTTACTGATTGCGGGCCATTGATCCCGGTAATTACCAGCTATGCGGAAATCGCCATTGAACTTACCTGTCAAAGCAGGGTTCAGTGTAAGGGGCGAAACGAAAAATTGTGAAAAATTAGGGTCTTGTGCCGTGGCTGTTTTCAGCAGGGTGCAAGTTAGAATCGTAATATAAAATTTCCTCAT
>DASUVL010000207.1:0-2197 GCA_036379015.1 Niastella sp. | reverse complement strand
ATTCCGAATAATTGGGTAGTGCGCTGCAATATAAGGATTTACCGTTTATCCGCCCCAATAAAGGATATTGAAAAATAAACGGCCTGGTAAAGCATAAAATTGGAAATAACCCGTTTTAGGGGCCCCGCAGGCTGTCGGGGGGCTTAATAGTACTACAAAACTGGTAAACCACAAAAATTATAAGATTAATTAAAAACCAGCCTTTTATTGTCATTATGCCAAAATCTATATTTTTGCAGCCGTAACTAAACTTTACAAAAATGTCAGACATCGCAACAAGAGTAAAAAAGATCATTGTTGATAAGCTTGGTGTAGAAGAAGCAGAAGTTACCAATGAGGCTTCTTTCACCAATGATTTAGGTGCCGATTCTCTCGACACCGTGGAATTAATTATGGAATTTGAAAAGGAGTTCAATATTTCCATCCCTGATGAACAGGCCGAAACAATCACCACTGTTGGCCAGGCTGTTGCCTACTTAGAAGAGCATGCTAAGTAATTTGAATTTTGTAGATCAGGTGCAATAAATTAAATCCGCTTTCGATAGCTGGGCGCATGCTGCGAAAGCGGATTTCTTACTTAAACTCCCTCTGGCAAGAGCTATGCAATTGAAACGAGTTGTTGTAACCGGTATTGGTGCTCTAACACCAATCGGTAATAATTTACAGGAATATTGGAACGGACTCATCAACGGAGTATCCGGTGCCGATTTTATTACCCAGTTTGATGCCTCAAAATTCAAAACACGCTTTGCTTGCGAGTTAAAGAATTTCGACCCATTGAATTTCCTGGATCGTAAAGAAGCCCGCAAAATCGACCGCTTTACCCAAACTGCCCTTATTTCCAGCGATCAGGCAGTGCTCGATGCAGGCATTAATAGAGATAATGTCAACGTTGACCGGGTAGGTGTGGTATTCGCCAGCGGCATTGGCGGGTTGATAACCTTCCAGGAAGAAGTGGTGAATTTCGCCAAAGGTGATGGAACTCCCCGTTTCAATCCTTTCTTCATTCCTAAAATGATCCTGGATATTGCAGCTGGTCAAATCTCTATGCGGCATGGTTTTCGTGGCCCTAATTTTGCCGTAGTAAGCGCCTGTGCATCCTCTACCAACGCTATTATGGATGCGTTTAACCTCATTCGGCTTGGCAAAGCAGACATTATCATCACCGGTGGCGCTGAAAGTGTTATCAGCGAAGCCGGCGTAGGTGGTTTCAATGCCATGAAAGCCCTGAGCGAACGCAACGACGATCCTAAAACAGCAAGCCGTCCGTACGACAAAGAACGTGATGGATTTGTAATGGGTGAGGGTTCCGGCACACTGGTAGTGGAAGAACTGGAGCATGCATTAAAGCGAGGCGCAAAAATTTATTGCGAAATCGCCGGATGCGGTGCTACAGCCGATGCGCACCATATTACAGCTCCGCACCCTGAAGGACTGGGCGCCAAGAATGTTATGAATGTAGCTTTGCAAGACGCTGAAATGAAACCCGAGGATATTGATTATATCAATACCCACGGAACTTCAACACCTTTAGGCGATATTGCCGAAGTGAAAGCCATAACAGCTATATTTGGTGAACAGGCCTATAAATTGAACATCAGCTCAACCAAGTCCATGACAGGTCACTGTCTCGGCGCAGCAGGTGTAGTAGAGGCGATTGCTTGTATCATGAGTGTGGTACATGACATCGTTCCACCTACTATCAACCACTTCACCGACGACCCTGAACTTGATTCCCGTTTAAATTTCACCTTTGAAAAAGCCCAGCAGCGAACTGTACGAGCTGCATTAAGTAATACATTTGGGTTCGGGGGGCATAATGCCTGCGTGATCGTGAAGAAGTATAAAGCGTAACTTTATGCGATTTATATGGATGAACGATTGACATTTGATGGCTGTGCGGACTCCTGATCCTATTTATGATTTTTTGGCTTAATGAAAAATTTGTAGATTGACAATTGTGGGAATCCTGGACCGCTTTTTAGGCAAAGAAGAGAATCTTTCTTTTAAAAAGAATCTGCGCAATGTACTGGGGTTTACCCCGGGCAAGCTCGCATTATATAAGGCTGCCCTTACCCATAGATCGGTAAGGGATAGTGCCGATGAAAATAATGAACGGCTTGAATACCTCGGCGACGCCATTCTCAGTGGGATTGTAGCCGATTTTCTTTTTAAAAAATATCCATACAAAGAAGAA
>DASUVL010000206.1:0-7558 GCA_036379015.1 Niastella sp. | reverse complement strand
TTTTTAGAAAATGTTGACCGTTGCATTATGGATGATTCACTAAAGATCCGTTACAAGTATGAGGCAAGGGCCATGAGGGCTTATTATCATATGGAACTGCTGATGTTCTTTGGCGGAATTCCCATTGTAACAACATCGGTAACACATACAGAAAGCTACCTGGAAAGAAATAAAGAAGCAGATGTATACAATTTTATTATAAACGAATTGACAGACTGTGCCAATAATCTGCCTGCTACTTATACCAATGCCGACCTTAAAAGAATTACAGCCGGAACATGCTGGTCGCTGATCAGCCGGCTCGCTTTGTTTTACAAAAAATATGATGCCGCCAAAGACGCTGCCAAAAAGGTGATCGACCTGGGCGTATATGAATTATATAAAACGGCTTCCAATCCCGGTAGAAGTTATGCCGATCTTTTCCTGTACACCGGTGAAGTGAACAAAGAAAGGATCTTCTTCAGGGAAAACACCAGTGGCGGACAACAATGGAACACATTTGCGCCAATGGGCGTGGGCGGAAAAACCGTTCTTTCTCCAACGGCGGCCGTGGTGAATAATTATGAAAATAAACAGGGAAAAACAATTTGGGAGCTTGGCCCCGATTCAGCTGCCATTTATCAGAAAGAGCCCAATTACAAAAACAACCGGGATCCGCGGCTGATCGCTTCTGTGTTGTTGCCAGGACAAACCTATTCATCGTATGTGTTGAACCCATTCGACGCTGCGCAAACCAATGCTGATCGCTTAGGGGCGCAAAATGCAACGGCTACCGGCTTTTGGGTGAATAAATATCTTGACCCCAAAGACCGGACCGGAACACGCACACTGGATTACATGATCATCAGGTATGCAGAAATATTACTCAACTATGTTGAAGCGCTGGTTGAACTGGATCAATGGAACCACCCCGATGTAGTGAAGTATTTAAACCTTATTCGGGCCCGCGCCACAATGCCGCCTGTGAATGTTACAAAATATAATTCGCAGTCAACACTGAGAGAACTGGTACGCCGCGAACGGCAATCGGAACTTGCTTTTGAAGGGGGGCGTTTTTATGACATCCGCCGCTGGGACATATTAGGCGCCGTTATGAATGGACAGGTCTATGGCGCTATTGATCCTGCCACCAATCAACCGGTTAAAGTAGAAGTTCGTTCCTGCAATGCAGCACGTGACTACCGCTGGCCGATTCCGCAGCGGGAAATACTGGCCAATCCCGCCATGTCGCAAAATGACCTGTACTAGTTGACACGTTGATAAGTTGATAAAGGTGATAAAGGCGAGAAGTTATTAGTGAGACATGACGTATAGGGTATTGCCGTTTCACGTTTCGCGTTTCACGATTGATGGTCTATAACAAATCAAATAAACATATTCATTAATGAACAGAAGAAATCTTATAAAACAACTTGGCTTAAGTATAGGCGCCACGGTAATAGGATCGGAAACGATGGGCCGTTTGGCAGATGGTAGCCTTGTTTATGAAGTACCCAAAAATCCGTTACACAAACAGATCGACAAACCTGTTACCGCTATTACGCTTGGTGCAGGCGGTCGCGGCAATGTTTACGGCAACTTTGCCGCCAAGTTTCCCAACCTATTAAAGATCGTTGGAGTGGCCGAACCCATTCCCATTCGCAGCGAACGGTATTCCACAAAACACCAGATTGCCGATGCCAACCGTTTTAACACCTGGGAACGTGTATTTGAACGGCCTAAATTTGCCGATGCCATCATTATCACCACACCCGATAACCTGCATTATGCGCCTTGTATGAAGGCGCTGGAGATGGGCTACGATATTCTGCTCGAAAAACCAATTGCACCAACAGAAAAAGAATGCCGGAATATACTTGCCCTGGCTAAAAAAACAGGGCGAATTGTTGCCGTGTGCCATGTGTTACGCTACGCACCGTACTTTGTAAAAATGAGAGAGCTTGTATCGCAGGGCGCCATAGGCGAAGTTATGAGTGTGCAACACATTGAGCCTATTGAACACCTGCATATGGCGCATTCTTATGTAAGAGGCAACTGGCATAATTCAAAACAAACAACACCTATCATACTCGCCAAATCATGCCACGACCTGGATATAATAAAATGGATCATTAATAAGCCAGCAAAGCAAATTGTTGCCATGGGCGATTTGAAATGGTTTAAAAAAGAAAATGCACCAGCTGGAAGCACTGCCCGCTGTACAGACGGTTGCACCATTGAACGCACCTGCCCGTACTCCGCCATCAGGTCGTACCACGATAAACGGCAACGTACCGGTGTATTCGACCTGCCCGATGATAAAACAAAACATGCAGAAGCGATCATGGAAAAATTACGCACAACCAATTATGGCCGTTGCGTATACCGGATGGAAAACGATCAGCCCGATCATTATATCACCAACATCAGGTTTGGGGATAATGTTACAGCCAGCTTCTCTATGGAGGCGTTTACATCATACGGAGGGCGCCGTACCCGTATCATGGGTGCCATGGGTGATATGGTTGGCGACATGAATGAGCTGGTGATCACCGATTTCAGGACCGGTAAAAAAGACAAACTGGTACCCATTGCCGAAGACGTGGAAGGATATAAGAACAATGGGCATGGTGGTGGCGACTGGCTGCTGGCCCATGATTTTGTACAGGCCGTAGCGCAGCAAAATCCCAAACTGTTAACCTCTACCATCGATGATTCTATCGAAAGCCATATTATGGGTTTCATGGCCGAAGAAAGCAGAAAGAATAATAAGATCATGGATATAAAACTGTAAATTAAATCGCTGATCTATGATGAACACTGCCAGGCAGCCGTTTGGGCGGCGCCTGGCAAATTTTTGTGTACTTAATTATACTTCCTTTTCAACCGTAATCAACAGGCCCCTCGCTATAAGCGGGGGCTTTTTCGTTTTCGGGAGCAATTGGTACAAATTTCCATTTGCCGCCCACAACGTAAACCGCTCATAGCATGCTGATACACTCACTATTACGTATATTGATACCTGTTTTTGCCCATTGAGGTATCGGTATTAGTTAAATTTACGTGTATGCATATCAGGTAAATGCGTTAACTTCAGGATAAGGCGTACACTTCATTCCGGAATTATTCCATCTCTTTTAATCCGGCTCCATTTTCACTTATAGCATATCGAGATCATTATTCCTGCATGGAATATTGGGGGACCTTCCCGAAAATCCTTAACAGAGTAGGGCGCAAAGCCTGAATGCGTTAATGCAGGCATCACAAATCTTTTGTTATGAACCGATTAAACCTTACAACAGTTGTCTTATGCCTATTAACCATTGCTGCCTGTAAAAAGAACAATATTGCAGATAAAACGTCACCCGCCCAAACCGGCAAAGCGGTGGAAGAATGTCAGCCCGCCATGTATAACCTGGCAGTAGATTCTGCAACCGGCGCCTCCTTTATTTATAAAGTGTTGGGTTCGCCCGGCGCCGGCCCTATTGTCGCTACCCCCTACGTAGTAAGCGGAACTAACCAATTGACAGATTGCTTTAGCAATCCCATCCTGCGTGCCAGCGGTTTGTCGTACGATCCCACAACCGGTATTTTTTGGGGCACTACCGGCATCACAGGGTCACCTATACCTAACGCCATTTTAAAATTTACCGACCCTAATTGTGTAAGCATCACTCCGGCCGTAAACATGTGTGGTATTGCGCTCAATTTAAGCGATGTAGAAAGAGATCAAACTACAGGGACCTTTTATGCCATTAATCGCGGCACGGTAGCTCCCAATAACAGGATCGTTAAACTGGGATTGCCCATCAACGCATCAGTGAATTGTTTACCTAATCCGCTGTCTGTGGCATTAAATGCGCGTGGTTTAACTTTTAACTGCAACGGTCAGTTATATGTGATGCATACCAGCGGAACCTCCGGTACAATTGTTTTTGTCAATAAATTAACAGGGGTGAGCGGCGCATCTTACCCGTACCCTGGTGCCATTACAACGTCTGCAGTCGTTCCAATACCCGAGATAGGACTCCACTTTGATTGCGGCGGCTGTATCGGACGTTTCATTACCGGCAGCTTTAATCCAACATTTAATCCGCTCATGACTGATGGAATGCCAACAGGATTGGGTGGACCCATTTACTTCGCGGCAGTTGGAAGGCTGAAACCTACCGTAGATTTTGCCCGTCCATAGCGTAGTGGTGGAATGATCCTGGAATGAAACGCCTTTCTAAAAAAAGCCTTATGGCAACCTACAGACCGAAAAGTGGCTGCAGCCTCCATTAGAACTTGATCTGTAGCTTCTGAGACACCAGTTTGTTGTCTTTATAATACTCGAAAAACCACTCTTCGTTCTTCTTGAAGACGATACCGTTCGATGCACCCTCAGCTATAAAATAGTCCTGCATGGATGTTTTGAACAGTGTTAATACTTTTTTGGGCGTGGTATCAATTAACTGATATCCATTGGGAGTGGCCTGGGCGTATAATGTGCCAGTGCTTTCCGTAATTGCAGGCGATGTGGGAGCTGCTGGTGCTGCCGGAGCAGGAGCGGGGACTGCCGCAACCTGTTGTGCTTGTGTAACCGTAGTGCCGTCATATTTATACGGTACATCTTTCAGTGACGCGAACGCAAGTCTTAATGCTTCGTCGTACGCCGTTTGAAATTCTTTCTCCCTGCTTTTGCCTTCTTTGCTTTTTAAGATGATATTGCCCTGGCAGTCCTTCAATATCAAGGTAAGGTTTGTGACAAATATCCCTTTTTTCTCTACTACTTCGGCTGTAAGCGCACTACACTTGTTGCCGGCCACCTCAGGTGGCAATGCTGCGTTACCTATAAAAGCGGTAAATCCTTTTTCCTCCAGCAGTGTTTTTGCTAAAGAATTCAATCTATATTGATTATCCTCCTTGGAGAAGCCGAACCTTTCGGGAACAAGTACATATTTGTAATTGTTGATGGTGTTTTGTGAATAGGCAGTGGCGGTAAATAATACCAGAATAAATAATGCAGATGCTTTCATATTATATTATGCTTCAGATTATAACGAATATATGCAAAAACTTACAAACCGGTCTATGGATTATCTCTTCCTATAAATCGTGCTTTCCCTACCAAAAAATCAATTGCTTTGGTAATATTTTTATCAATACTGGCTTCCGTTTTTAAATTGGCTATATAGCGTACAATTTCATGCTGCAAAGAAGGCCGCAGTTTGTCAAAAACGGCTTTAGCCTTTTTGTTTTTTTCAAGCGATCTTACCAATTTGGGATGCGGTGTAATGGCTCTGTTCGAAGGGTCAAACTCAACGCTCACCGCTATGGTTGTGCCAATTTTCTTTGGTGAATGCTTTAGCATTTTTGTATTAATATAAAGCCGCCATTCGCCTTTAAATTTTACCAATGTCTGGGTATAAGGCAATTTATTGATCGTACCACGAATGGGAATTTTGCCTTTTTCTTTGCCTGCCTGTTTAAAAATAGCAACTAATATTTTTTCCGGAACTTCCACATATGGATTTATTCCGATGATCTTTAAGTTAGCCCGAAAAGTATGCATTGTTACAAGGTATTGCCAATTGCCCGTAAAAATAAGGCATTGGCAACAATAGAAAGTTGTTTTGCCTGGCACTTTATACATCGGTTTCAGTGAGTAATTCAACAAGTTGTATATGGTTTTTTATAATTATTCACTGAAAATTTTCCTAAACACCGGCTGTTTAACATTTTTATAAGAACTGAATTCGGATTTTCACCGTGACACAGGACGCAATTTCAGCGCTATTTAGTTTGCCCCACCACTAACACCAGACTTTGAGAAATGAATAAACTGAAATTCACAAAGGACGAAGGTTCTGAATTCTACAAAGAACTGAACGAAAAAATTGAACAATATTTTTCAGAAAAGGGAATCCGTAAGACAGGCAACAACACAATGATCTGTAAGATCATACTGTATTTCAGCCTTGATATTCTCTTTTACGGATTAATGATCACGAGTACATCCACAATAGGATTTTTTTCATTTTATCTTTTAATGGGGCTGTCTATATTGCTGACTGCCTTTAATATTTCTCACGATGCAGCTCACGGAGTTGCCGTAAAAAGCAAGTACTGGAATAAGTTCTTATTTTCCCTGAGTTTTAACCTGCAAGGGAACAATGCCTACGTTTGGGGGAAGAATCATAACGAATCGCATCACCTGTACACAAATATAGAAGGTAGCGATATTGATGTGCTCAATAATCCATTGTTCAGAATGACAGAAAGCCAACCGCTTAAATGGTTTCATCGTTATCAATATATTTACGCTCCTTTTCTTTACTTGCTGTATTCGCTGAACTGGTTCTTGTTTCGGGAAACACTTATGGCATTCAACGTTTCCAGCAGGACAATCAAAATTGAGATCCCCAGAAATGAAGTAGTTAAGTTGATCGTTTATAAGCTCATTTACATTGGCTATATGATCGTTCTGCCGGTATACCTGTTGCCTTTTGGTTGGGGAACGGTTTTGCTGGCTTTTCTCTTAAATCATTGTATGGTCTCCATACTTTTTGTTGGCGTTTTAGGTGTTTCGCATTTGTCGGATTTTGTTGAACATCCCGTGCCAGACCAAAATAATAAGCTAAATATGAGTTGGCCTAAATTACAAATGTGCACATCGGTGGACTACAACGCTGGCAGCCAATTTTTTAATTGGACATTAGGTGGATTTAATGCACACGCATTGCATCATTTGCTGCCGAATATTTGCCACGTACATTATTTGAACATATTGCCCATATTTCGGGAATTAGCTAAAAAACACGGACTTACTTATATGGAAATGCCTTACAGAAAGTCGCTCGCTTCACATTTCAGATTTTTAAAAGGCATGGGTACACAACAAACATTTAATCCCACCCCCTTTGCGAGATAAACATATCCATATTGCCGGGGACAGCGAATTGCTCAAGACCATTTACCGTAAGGTAGATGAACAGCTTCTTATTGATAAGAAACAGTTTCGTTTTAAGATAGGCGTAAAATTTGTTTTTTATTTTGGGTTATCCGCTGTATTTTATGCTGGTTTGTACATTGTTGACAATCCGTTGGTGTTTATCCTGACCTTTGTTTTGTACGGATTTGCATCCTTGCTATTTGCTTTTAATTTCTCGCACGACTTTTCCCATAACACCATATTTAAGTCAAAATCATGGAACAACCTTTGTTTCATATTCATTTATACAATCGTCGGTGCCCATGCAGAAGCCTGGAAGAAAAGACATGTGAGCTCACACCATTATGCCCCGAATGTAGAAGATTACGACTCTGATCTGAAAATAACAAAACTGATACGGGTAATACCTGACAGCGAACATTGTTGGATTCACCGGTTTCAACACATATACGCACCATTTGCCTACACCACTTATTCATTGTTTTGGGTTTTTATAAAAGATTTTGTGATCCTGTTTTCAAAAGACGAATACACAGAGAGAAAAGGATTGAAGTATCATCTTTCGTTTTGGACACAGAAAGGGGTATATATGACCTACATACTTATTCTTCCCATATTATGCTCTCAACAAGCCTGGTACATTGT
>DASUVL010000205.1:0-7346 GCA_036379015.1 Niastella sp. | reverse complement strand
GCGCTTCAGCCAGTTTGCTGCTGTTGCTTTGTCGCCAGCTTTGAAGTAAGACATGGCAATATCCAGGCGCAATCCATCATATTGCTCACCTATTTTATCCCTACCCGGATCAGGGAGCTGTTGCAATAAACTGTCGAGTTTTTCAATCTTTCTTTCAGGAGTAGTGAGGAAGAATTTGGTTCCAATAATGGCACGCGCCAAAGGCCTGTCTGATGTATCGGTTTGTGCCCAACCATTTACCGTACAGCCAATACAAAACAGAAAAGCCAGTAACCAGTATTTTTTCATGTTCACGTCTTTGTATGATTGATAGTTTCTAATAATTGCTTATTACGGATTGTTTTCCATTCCCGGGTTTTGCGCTATTACTGCTGATGGAAGCTGCAGCGTGAACCGTTCGGGACGTAAGGTAAACGTTGAACTTAACACACCCGACGTACTATATAGTCGATGTGTATACGTAGTTGATGAGAAAAGCGGGTCAACAGACAACCGTCTCATATCAAACCAGCGGTAACCCTGCAGAGCAAATTCTCTGATCCGCTCGTTCAGCACAAACTGGATCAACTGCAATTGCGTTAATCCAACAGGTATGGCGTTTGCGTCGGTAGCGCTCATCCTTTTTACCCGCAGGGTTTTGAGGCTGGCAATCGCTGTAGTGGTATCGCCAAGTCGGGCCGCCACTTCAGCTCGTAACAGGTACAGTTCAGCAATGGTCATACCATTCTGTATAGAGGTTGGACCGTTACGGCGAAGGGCGCCTGACATTGGGTAGGAGGTGGTTACTAAATATGGTTTGGTGGTAAAAAAGTTTAATCGCTTATCTGAGGAAGTGAACAACTGGGTGGTTTGCGGGCTCATGGTATATTCACTGGAAGAGTTTGACCAGGTGTTGGTCGCCTGACGAACGGCAATGTACTCTGTATAATTCTGCTGCGTGGGTACGCCATTGAAAAAAGTGGTTGCCGTGGTAGTTGGATTCCACCCCCAGGTGCCACCCTGCACCATGGTCACATTAAGATCGTACAATCCCATATTGGTAAGCGTGGTGCCGGCGCCGGTACTGGCCAGGTCGGTGAGCGCCGCTTCCAGGTAAGGTTTGGCGGCATCAAATTTTGCCATAAAAACATACACTTTACCCAGCAATAACTCAGCGGCTGCTCTGCCCAGCCTGATGCGGGAACGGATTGTCACGGGAAGGTTGGGGATAGACGCTGTAAGGTCACTCAAAATAAAATCATATACTTCCTGCACCGAAGCCCGTGTGAATTTTGCTTCTGTTACATCGGCCACCGTTACGATGGGGTAACCGGGATCGGTAGCAGCGGTAGCCGGGTTGTACGGCTTACCATACATATTGATGAGGTTAAAGTATATCCATGCCCGGCTGGCCTTTGCTTCCGCCAAAAGGGCCAGCTTCTGCGTTTCTGTACCATCTGTTGAAGTCATCACTTCGTTAATGACCTTATTGTACACATACAGGTTCGTCATCAGGGTTGACATTTCGGAGGCAAAAATGCCTTCATCATAAATAACATCATCCCAACGGAACAGGCGTTGGTTACGGGCTAAAGCGCTGGAAAAATAATTATCGAATGCGATCACTTCATCACCCATGGGCACGCCCACATCTACGTTATTGGTGACCAATCCGCCTGAATTCAACATGAGATCATAATCAGAAGTGGTCTGTACAATAACCCTGCCCTTGGGTTTAATATCCAAAAAGTTCTTGGTGCATGCTGCCAATAGGGACATGGTCAAAACACCAAAACCGATCTTATATATATTTACAAAAGCTGTTTTCATGTGATAATTTTAAAACTGGTTAAAACCGCATGTTTACCCCGAATGTAATGCTGTGTTGTGCTGTAGGCAGTGTGCGCAGCACGTCAATGCCAGTTGAATTATGAAATTCGGGATCTATGTCATATTTGTTGGCCGTCCACAACAGGATGTTGGATACGGTTGCCCTGAACGTGATCTCTTCAGCCCGTAAACGGCTTACGACCTGTGCGGGGAGCGTGTATAACAAATTGATATCCCTCATTTTCATATACGCGCCATTGAAATAGTTGATATCTCCATTCGAATAATATGCTATACTCCGTTGGGAGCTGCTTATGCTTGAGCTGGGAATATAAGCCGGGATATTAGTGATGGTTTCATCACCCGGTTTTTTCCAGCGTTTGTTGAAGTCTGTGTACAGATTTCCAAAGAAATTACCGGCGGAATTCGAATTCCTGCCGGCCATCTGGCCGGTAACGGCATTTAAACCCACCGCATCGTACCTGAGCTTTGAGCCAAAATTGTATACTATATTACAGGTAAGTTGAAAATTGCGGTACCGGAAATTATTGCTGAAGCCACCGGTCAATGTGGGCTGAAAAGTACCCATATACACCAGGTCAGCTGCCGTGGCGCCGGGCTTTTTGGTAATGGTGCCATCTGCCAGTTCAACCAATGGATCTCCTACATTATCGAGACCTTTGAATTTATAGGCCCATTGTGCAAATGCAGAATATCCTTCCGCATAGCGGGTACTCATTTTAAAAGCAGCCAATGCGTTGTTAGTATTACCGGCTTCATACAGTTTGGTTACTTTGTTAACGTTGTATGATACTATCAGCATGGTGCTCCAGGTAAAATCCTTTCGTTTAATGTTAACAGAATTTAACCTCGTTTCCACACCGTCATTATGAATATCGCCCAGGTTACCGGTAACTGTAGCTACTCCGGTGAAAGCATTGGCAGGTGCATCGCCGATCAAATTGGTAGTGCGGCGCATGTACAGGTCGCTACTTCCCGTTAACCGGCCTTTAAGAAATGAATAATCGATCCCAATGTTATAGGTCTGCGTTCTTTCCCACGACAGTTTCCGGTTGGCATATGAATTAATTGTATACATTATTCCACCGGGAGCACTTGGACTGGCAACACCAGCATAAATATCATAGGTGGTAGCATTGTATTTACTTCCCGGTTGATTACCTGATAAACCATAGGTGGCACGCATATTCAGGTAATCGAGAAAGGTAATATGTTCCATAAACGATTCCCGGCTTATTTGCCAGGCCAGACCAACTGCCCAGATAGGCTTGAACTGTACGGATCTGTCGGAGCCAAATAAATTCGATTGATCGTTGCGGTAACTGGCGTTAATGGTATATTTTCTTAACCAGGTATACGCAGCATTGCCATACCAGGAGCTGGTGCGGGTTTCAGTTTCTGCTTCACTGTAAGCATCATTGGCACTTAGTGAGCTTCTTAAAATAGAGTAAGGAAATACGGTATTCGAAATTCCGGTAGCCAGGGTATCATAATCTACGGGTTGCGAAGTCAGCAGCTGCGGATCATAGCCACGGGCAACCGAACTGTTTGTATTGGTAAATGAACTGGTAATTTCCCGGCCTGCCAGCAAGGTAAGTTGATGGTCGCCGTTATGGGCGGTAAGATCATACACCAGTTGATTACGAACGGTATAATTACGCTGGTTCACATTGTTGGTAGCCAGTTTTCCACCCGTGGTTGGCAGCCAATAGGTAGGGAGACCGCCTGTAGTGGAAGGTACCGTAAAAGCAGCCAGCTGATTCCTTACCGTAAAACTTTGCTGGCCATCAAAAGCAGTCGTTTTTGAATTGCCGTTCATGATGCCATATACGCCTTCAAAACGAAGCCCTTTGATCAGCTTTACTATAATACCACTTGTTATATTGGCATGAAAGGTGTTGCCTTTTGTATTGCCATAATTCATTTCATCGACCGGGTTGTAATTCAGGTTCACCCCGCTTTTTGTTTGATACAGCGCGGTGAGCGAATCGGTACGGTAGATCCAGGGCATAGAAATGCTGTTTCCATCAGCGTCTTTGAATAACTGGAATGGCACGAACCGGGTGGTGACACCAAGCGCAGGCGGGCGTTTGGCAGAAGTGATCGTGTTCACCAGGTTGGTGATCAAATAGGCCGTCACTCTTTTGCTCACATTTACCTCTTGCCTGAGGTTTATTTTATAGGCATTGTTTTTTTCACCGGGCGTGCTGCTGGTATTGTTGGTATAGGCCAGTGAACCATACAGGCTGTAGTTGCCAAACCCACCGCGTACCGAAACGGTATGATTGGAAAGAAATGCATTGCGGTACCAGATATCCTTGATCTGTTTCAGGTTATCGAGGGCTGCCAGGCTATCGAGTTGTGCATTGGCAGTAGCTGCACTAATACCCCCCCGGTATTGTTTATACAGGATCGCTTCATGCGGGGTGATGGCATTAGTACCACTAAGGGTCGTATTTGCAGTTGCATACGTATTGGCTGTCATATAAGCCGGATCGGCAAACAGCTCCTTAATGGTTTGAATAAGTTCAGGACTACGCATATAGGGCATGTATTCAATATCAGGCTTGCCCTGCATATTCACGAACCCGTTATATTCTACTTTCAACTTGTTAGCGTTAAAAACGCCTTTTTTGGTGGTGATCACCAAAACGCCATTGGAGGCACGGCTACCCCAAATGGAAGCGGCTGTTGCATCTTTCAACAGGGTAACATCCTGCACATCGTTTGGATTTATGTCGGCTACATCACTGACCACAATACCATCGACCACATACAACAGCGCTTTATCAGAATTGATGGTACTTATACCCCGTACGGTTATAGAGTTACCACCGTTATTGGGCGAGTTATTTATTACAAGCCCCGGAACCAATCCATCGAGGCGTTGCATGAGGTCCATACTGGTGCTGCGGTTATAAACAACATCCATTTTGGGTTTGGTGAAACTACCGGCGCTTCTTTCTTTCGAAAGCGTTTGATAACCATTATTGAAAACAGTGATCTCAGTAAGGTTACTGACATCGGGTTTCAGCACTATTGATATCGGCGCCATATTCTCCGTTACATTTACGGGCACGGAAGCTGTTTCATACCCCACATAAGTAACGCGTAAAACATAGCGGCCGGGTTCTATACCATGAAGAACGAAAGCGCCAGTCTTACTGGAAATAGCCTGGGCATTTCCGGGAAGTAGCGTGACCGAAGCTCCACGCATTGCATTGCCCAGGCTGTCGCGCACTTCACCCTGTAGAGTTACCGGCGGAGCTGCTGGCTTTTTATTTTGAGCCGTATCTGTTTTTGCTACTATGAAGATCGTTTGGTTCTGAACCATATAAGTTACAGGCTGTTCTTTAAACACCTGCTGCAGAAAGGATTCCAGGGGAACATCTTCTGCTTGAATGGTTACTGGTTTTGAGCCTTTTAACTGACCGGGGCGGTAAAAAAAGTAATAACCGGTTTGGGTGGTCACGTTGTCGAACAGGTTTTCAAGGGAAACGTTCTTCACCTTTAATGTTACTGTCTGGGATAGCCCCGTGGCACTTACGTGCAGTACGGAAACCAGTAAAATGATTGCGGTTAATCTCATTACTCGCAGTGTTTGGTGAAATAACCGGGAGTGGCCCTGCCCCAGACTGGCGGCCGCAAGCAGCCGCTGAAGGGCAATACCTTTCCGGTTACAAAGCGCCTTAAAATGCATACTTTTGTAACAGTTTTGGTTAATAATAAAATAGTCTTTGCTGAGACCTTTTTTGCGTTAACCCGAAATTTTGCCGGGCGTGTTCCACCACACCCGGCTTTTTAATTGTGGGTCATCAACTATAGCGAAGCCTTGTTTTCATGGCTACGGCATTACAATTATATGTTTACCTTCTTTTTTAACATGGATACCCATGGCCTCCATTCCCTTCAGCACCTGCGATAATTGCAGACTTCTTTGCATAGCGCCATTAAAAATTTCTGAAACAGGCGCCCCCTGTTCAAATGTTATCTCCACATCGTACCAGCGCGACAGTTGCCGCATCATTGTTTTCAGGTCAATACCATCGAAGCGGAACAAACCATTCTTCCAGGCCATAACCTGCTTAACGTCTGCGTTGCTGATCACATGCACCTGGCTGGCTTGCGGGTTAAGCTGCGCCTGCTGACCCGGTAAAAGGAAAGCAGGGCTAGCTATTCCCGGACGGTTAATGCTCACCTTGCCTTCGAGCAAGGTAGTGGACATAAAAGGTTCGTCTTCATAGGCGTTTATATTGAAGTGGGTACCCAACACTTTTACTTCGCCCAGCGTGCCTGCCGATGATTTCACCTGCACAATGAAAGGCTTTCTTTCCTTTCCATTTTTTACGAACTGTTGTTTTATTTCAAAATACACTTCACCGGTAACGTATACTACTCTGGCCGAATCATTAAATGCTGCCGGAAAGCGGATGGAAGAAGCGGAATTAAGCCATACCTGAGTACCCTCAGGTAAAGTAAGCTGGTATTGTCCGCCCCTTGGTGTAGTCAATGTATTGTAAAGCAATTCACCTATTGGAACATTCGCGGTTTGCGATGCATCGTAAACAAGTTGTTTGCCCTGTTGATTAATGGTGGTTTGTCCCTGCTGGCCGAGCATTCTATGTGTGGCGCTGTCGAGCGAAATGGTTTTCCCATCGACGAGCGTAAGTACCGCTTTATCACTGCCGGGCATTACTTCATTTTGTTGTTGCGGGGTTGATACAACAGCCGGTTTGGTGTCAGTGGAAAGCCAATACCATATACCACTACCAGCCAGGATGATGATGACGGCTGCGGCGGCTACCCATCGCCAAACAAGGCTAACGCTTTTAGCACGGGGCTGTTGTTCAGCGATATGTTGTTGTATTTGCTGAAAGCGGTTCTCCAGCTGTTGACGTAATGTATCGTCGGTATAACCTGTAGGTTCCAGTCCGTCCTGGAAATGTGTTTCTAACAGTTCTTTTCCGGCAAGTCCCTCCTCCCCTTTTTCCAGCATCTCAAATAACTGATCTACCTCTGCGGGGGTGCAGGTTTGGTTAATATATTTCTGAAAAAGTTCAGCAAATGAAGGTTGTGACACTACTACGGTTTATACTATGACGTTTGGCAGAAGCCGGTCATCTGCTCTATTATAATTTTTTTTTGAAATTTATTTGTTGGCTAACCAGGCAGCAAACAACAACAGGGCGCCGGCCGAGTTGTCGTGGGAATAGAAATACTGGCGCACACTACGTGTTGCTTTTACTATGTGGTCGTTGACCGTTGACGTTGAAATGCCCAACAGCTTACTTACCTGCTCATATGTTTTTCCCTGTATTTTGCAGAGCTCAAAAATCTGACGGCGTTGAGGCGGCAAGGAGGCTACGGCGGCATGTAGTAATTGTTCATTCTCGCGGAACAGGAGACTTTCCTCAATATGGGTATATTGTTCTGATGCAGTGGCTTTTACATTGGCATACAGCAATTTGTCGCGCCGTACTTTACGGTAAAAATCATACACTTTATTTTCCCCGATG
>DASUVL010000204.1:0-3864 GCA_036379015.1 Niastella sp. | reverse complement strand
CACGATGCCTTTCAGATAAAAGATATCTGCTGCTGTTCCTTTGCCCTTCCAGGCATCTTCCTGTACCTGGCCGGTAATATACAGGCATACATGTTCGTGTTCGCTATACTTGCCAGCACCGGATGTGCTGTAGGTTTTACCGAATTCAAAAAAGCGCAGGTCGTTGTTTTTGCGATTGAGGTTATGCGCTATCGCTTCCAGGCCGGTTTGCAGCATGGAAGGGCGCATAATGTTATGATCGGCACTGAGGTTGTTCAACAGTTTTACGGCAGTGCTTAATTCATTTTCATCAAAATATGCCGCATTGGTAATGGAATTGGTAAAGATTTCATTGAAACCTGCACCCACCAGGTAATTGGCCGTTTTTTCGCGATAGATATGTTTGTTTCGGTCTGTTTCAACTGAAGGAGAAATCGTAATAGCATTGGGGATCTCAATATTATCGAGCCCGTCAATACGCATGACCTCTTCAACAATATCAGCCGGCAGGTGAATATCAGGTTTGCTGAAAGGTGCCGATACCAGTATATCGTCTGCGCTTTCTTTAATAATATCAAAGCCCAGGCTGGTCAGGATCTTTTTCACGGTATCGGCCGTGTAATTTTTCCCGCTCAGCTTGCGCAGGAACTGGTATTTCAGTTGCACTTCCGACTGTTTGGCCGGGTTAGGATATACATCTATTACTTCCGAAGCAATGTCGCCACCGGCCAGCTCTTTAATAAGTAAGGCAGCGCGCTTCAACACATTTACCGTATTGCTGATGTCGATATTTTTTTCGAACCGGGTAGCTGCATCGGTACGCAGACCATGGCGAAATGAAGTTTTTCGTATATCCACCGGGTTGAACCAGGCGCTTTCGAGAAAAATGTTTTTAGTAGCATTGGTTACCCCGCTGTGCTGACCGCCAAATACGCCGGCAATACACATGCCTTCGCTATTGCCATCACAGATCATGAGGTCTTCGGCGCTGAGTTTTCTTTCTTTTTCATCGAGGGTAACGAAGGGAGTGCCTTCAGGCAGATTTTTTACCAACACTTTTTTACCTGCAATTTTATCGGCATCAAATGCATGCAGCGGCTGCCCGGTTTCGTGCAGTATAAAATTGGTTATATCAACGATATTATTAATTGGCCGCTGACCAATGGCGCGCAGTTTGTCCTGCAGCCATTGCGGACTTTCTTTTACCGTAAGATGTGCAATGCTTACGCCGCTGTAACGCTGGCAGGCATTGGTATTTTCAATGGTTACCGATATAGGCAGGGTGTTTTTTTCTACCTTAAAATTACTGATCGGCTGAGCAACTACCGAAAGGTCCTTGTTATCGTGATACGATAAATAAGCACATACATCCCGGGCTACACCGCGGTGACTCATGGCATCCATGCGATTGGGTGTCAGGCCAATTTCATAGATCCAGTCGGTATATGGTTTGAAATATTCAGCAGCGGGCATGCCCACTTTTACATCGGCGGGTAATACCAAAATGCCTGCATGGTCGTCGCTGAGGCCAATTTCATCTTCGGCACAGATCATTCCATAACTTTCTACACTACGGATCTTGGCTATTTTCATAGTAAGCGGATCGCCTTTTTTGGGGTAGATGGTGGTTCCTACCGTAGCTACTACCACTTTTTGACCGGCTGCCACGTTCGGCGCACCGCAAACAATTTGCAGTGGGTCGCCCGATCCGATATTTACTTTTGTAACCGTTAATTTATCGGCATTGGGATGTTTTTCAGCAGCCAGCACTTCGCCGATCACCAGCCCCTGTAACCCACCTTTCAGACTTTCATATTTCTCCAGGCTTTCAACTTCCAGTCCAACAGAGGTCAATAGTTTACTAAGCCGCTCGGGATCAATGGTTACCGGCAAATAATCGTGGAGCCAGTTATAGGAAATAGTCATGAATCAGTATATGATTTTTTGTTTGATGTTATAGTTCAACGATGGCAGCAAAGATAAGTAATGGCAGGTTAACCCCCCAGTTCACTAAATGCGGGCATTTTGCCCTCGCCCCCTGAAGGGGGAGAAAAGAGTTCACGATTATTCAGTCTCTCGTTTCCTGGTCAGATTTTCATGTGAAAGGAGATGTAAAGATTAAAGTCAGGAAGGCTAGCCGGTCCATTGATTAACCAGCCTCTTTGTATTTTCTGGCTCCCCCTTTAGGGAGGTGGGTGCTTAATTCTTACAAACGATAAAGCAGAAGGGGGGAATTTCGGCGGCGCTTAAAATGCGATGGATTCTACCGGGGCGTTGTTCAATACGGCCGCTTTGCAGTTTAACTACTTCCACAGCGTGTGAAAAGCTAATAGCATGAGCAGTGAGCAGGTCGTAACAAAGCCTTTCGTAGTACAGCAGATGCTGTGCTTCTTTGCTATTTTCTTCAGGCATCATTACTTCATAATGCCGCAACTGGTATACACGCATGGTCGGTATTGAGATTAAAGAATCTAATTTACGGTTCTCTGGGTAAATTTAATATTCGAACATCATCTTTTTGTTTGACTACTTATTGTTTGACGCTTTCTATCCCGGTTTTCCTGTATTATGTATACGCTAATTTTATGCCATTGGTTGAAAAAGGTGCTGGAAAGTGGACGGATGGCCTACTTGCGGGGTATAAGACCATTGAAAGAACCGACTACAGGCGGTTACAGCTATCCCATAACAGGAAAATGCTGTGTTGATAAGCGTTTTCACTAAGTAAATTTCGGAAAACCCCATCCCGCCTGCATCTTATTTTCCCGCGCGTACCACCAAATATTAGACACATAATTCTTACGCACACCCTGTGTGAATTTCGTTTTCATATGGGTGCCAAACTTTTGTAAATTGTGTATATCTATTATTGAACTTGTGGATAAGTGGCCTATTTTCGTGGATTGATATGTGGATTGCTGTTATTAAATATAGAACTGCAATTTTTTTTTCCGGGCAGGAGAGGGGTCTATATTCGCCGTCCTGACCTAATGAGGTAACATTGCGTTAACAGTGCAGTAATATTCTCATAACAAACCTTAGCCTTAATACAAACCCTGAGTGTCATTGGTTGGCAATATTAAAATCAGAAGTGGCACCACGCAACAAAGCGCTTCAACACCTTGAGAGATCCTGTTTGTAAACTTTATCAAACCAATGGTTAAAATTTTTGTAGACCGTTAACGATGGATTTAACTAATCTGAACAACAAAGACCGAAAAGCACGTCGCCGTAGCTCTATTGACCTGAATACCATGGTATACGGCAAAGTTCCGCCCCAGGCAAAAGACATGGAGGAAGCGGTACTGGGTGCCGTTATGCTCGAAAAGAACGCCTTTGACGTAGCTGTGGAGATACTAAAACCCGAGTGCTTTTACGTAGACGCGCACCAGCGTATTTACCGTGCCATGCTAAGTCTGCAGCAAAAAAGCCAACCAATAGATATTTTAACGGTGGTGGAAGAACTGCGCAGCAAAGAGGAACTGGAAATGGTGGGAGGCCCCTATTATGTAACCCGTTTAACGAATTCAGTTGTTTCTTCCGCCAACATAGAAGCTCACTCAAAGATCATTTTACAGAAATTCATTCAGCGTGAACTGATCCGCATCAGCGGTGAAATTATTGGTGACGCATATGAAGACAGCGCCGATGTGTTTGACCTGCTCGATGAAGCCGAGGCAAAGCTGTTCGAGATCACCAATAACCACATGAAGAAGAACTACTACAGTATCGATACCGTACTGGTGCAAACCGTACAACGTATCGAAGACATGCGTCACAAAACCGAAGATATTACCGGGGTGCCAAGCGGTTTCCCTTCACTCGATAAAGTGACCTATGGATGGCAGGGTTCAGATCTGATCATCCTGGCTGCCCGTCCTGCCG
>DASUVL010000203.1:0-2337 GCA_036379015.1 Niastella sp. | reverse complement strand
TAACGTGCTCAATTTTCCGCTGGTATCAACTATAAAAACCGGACTATATGTGGTGGACGTAAATGATGGTACGCAACGTCACCTTTCAAAGAGTGCAAAATTTGTAAAAGAATAATCTCCCCACCAATCAGTCATTTTAATACCTGTATCAGCTTTTTAATATCTAAATACATATCGTTCAATAGATTATTCAATTTAGCAATAGCTACATATTATCATTAATGGCACAATGATTGTTTCTAAAGGGACCAATCATTGTGCCTTATTCTGCGTTTTAGATCAAAGAAAAATCCGGTACACTACAAGAAGAACATTCTAAATAAATAGTCCGGCTTATTTCTTTTCCCGATCATTTACTGGTAGCCTGTTCCTTCCATTAACATTTGTAAAGGTGCTGTGTGCGTATGCATTATAACAAACAGTTCCATTACATACTGCTGATGCAATTACTGTCTGTGTATAATTACACAGACCAGACCCTTAGTATTTATGAAAACCCAAAATAAACTTTGAAAAACTATGTCGGTACAACTATGGAAGGTGCTGGTACCAGCACTGGGGCTATCCTTGCTATGGACAGCCTGTAAGAAAGAACAATCCGCTACTCAAACTGAAGAACAGCAATCAAACGAACCCAGGTATTCGGGAACTGTTGAAGATGATCCTGCGATGGTGAGTAAAGCATCCTTACTTGTATCTGCAGATTTCATAAACACGGTTCATATGACCGCCCGGAAGGGAGGCGGCGGCAAACCAGGCACCCAACCGGTTGATACCACTACCACAACCCCACCTCCACCAACAGATACCACAACCATTACACCTCCTCCTCCTGCAGATACTACTGTTATCGCTCCCACTCCTGCGCCTTTACCTTCAAGTTATTCAATCATGATGCCATCTGTTCGTTACCAGGGCACTGAGGGTTCTTGTGTAGCATTTGCGGTTGCTTACGCCAGATCCGCGGAGCAATACTATAAAACAGGCGCAACAAGTTATAATGATGCAGTGAACGTGTTCAGTCCTGAATATATTTTTAACCAGGCAAAAACCATTGCCGATTGTAGTGGATCAGGTGTTATGCGTTCTATGGAGCTTTTGAAAAGCCAGGGCGTTTGCACATGGCAATCAATGCCCTACAGCGCATCAAACGGTTGTTCACTGATGCCAACCGCTGCGCAACTGGCCGAAGCTGCCAATTATAAGATCTCGTCCTATTCAATGATCGTTGATGAGGATATAAACGCTATCAAAACAATGATCGCATCGAATCATCCGGTAATTGCCTCTTTTACTATCGATCATGGCTTTTATAATGCTTATCCCGGCTTTATCTGGAACACGTTAACAGGTAATTCCGGTGGGCATACCATGGCGATATGCGGTTATGATGATGCCAAGCATGCATACAAAGCCATCAACTCGTGGGCAACCAACTGGGGCGATGCCGGTTATATCTGGATAGATTATGATTTCTTTCCGGTTGCCGCTGCTTATTACACATACGTTATGACGTTATAGAAAAAGGCACGGTCTTGATTCTTGTGCCTTGTGGTCTTAAAAAACAGGGCTGCCCCTTGCGAAGCAGCCCTGTTTTAATATGAAAATTCCATGGAACGTTTACCTCTTCAGTTCCAATACTGTGCCTCTTACAATTTTATCTCCTACTTTAAGTTTATAGATAAGTGCCTGGTTGGTTAAACGTGTACTGAATTGTACGGTTTTAACAGCACCGGCATCTACCCGCCCGTCAAAAGCGATTCCCACGCGTTGCCCCTGGGTGTTGAACACTTCCAGGACAGCCCGGCCGCTCACTGGTGTAACAAAGCGGAAGTTGATTGTATTACTGAAAGGATTGGGGAAGGCCTGGATCTGCAGATCTTTATTGCCTTTATTTAATGTAGTAGTCTTCGGACTAATTACTGGCGCATTTTTGATCTTGCTTTTTACTGACCCTGCAACAGGACTTACAACTCCCTGTATTGCCGGCGCCGGATTGGTGTTGGTGATCATCCTTGCCCCCGAGCCATTTGGAATGGTATTGGTGGTTACGCATGAATCGGTTACAGTAATAACCTGTGTGCAGGTATCCCTGTTTCCACAGGCATCTTCTGCAATCCACGTTCTGGTGATCACATCTTTGTAATAAACCTTAATTCCACAACCATTATCTTCTACTGTTGGCTCTCCGGTATTCGTTGGATCTTTAGATTCAGTACATGTCACCTCTGCATCATCCGGACAGTCGATTACCAGCTCTGAATTCACATTTACATTTACTGTCTTGGTGCAGCTGTCTTTTAGCAAGCCTGATGTGGATGCGATTACGACCTTGAG
>DASUVL010000202.1:0-2781 GCA_036379015.1 Niastella sp. | reverse complement strand
ACTTCGGCATACCGCATGATCGGCGCCCAGTCGGACAAATTAGTATACTTACCAGTGAATCGAAAAGTAGCCAGGCTGCCCGCACCGCTAATGATCAGCCCTCTTCTTTTATCATCAGGGGCAAAAAATTTATTTGTGGTTTCGTTCAGAAATGTACTGGATATGGCCAGATCTGCTCTTGCAGAAGGATTATAATGCTGACCCAGGGCATTATTGGTATTCGGATTATCATTGATATTGTTGGGAATTGACCACACCGTTTCAACGGTTTGGTATTTATTAGCAGGAATAAAAGCCGCATCTACGGTGCTGTTCAAAGCAAAAGCGCCATAGTTGCCATTGATCACATCCAGGGCAAATTTTCTGGCATTTGTATAATCCCCTTTGTATAAATATACTCTTGATAAAAACGATGACGCTGCTGCTTTGGTTCCCCGGGTTTTATTGTTATAAATGTTATTATATGTCAAAGGCAAATCAGCCACCGCATCTGTAAGGTCAGTAATCACAGCCGTGTAAATGTCCGCTACCGTTGATTTTGGTTTGTTGGCATCCGGATCGTTAAACGTGTAGCTGGCCGTTATTAACGGGATGCCCGGGTGAGAGGCATCGGAAGTAAAATTATACGGTTGTGCAAAAAAGTTCACGAGGTAAAAATTGGAAACTGCCCTAACAAATTTACATTCTGCTATTAACTCTTTTGCTTTACCAGCTGTTAGCTTGCTGCTATTGGCTGTGATACCGGCAATGGCTCTGTTAGCCCGCCCAACAGCATCATAGCCTGCCGTCCAAACACCAGCAACCGTACTGCTATTTGAGAGCAGGTTGTACCGTGGCAATTCGGCAAAAAAAGTCGTTCTGTCGAAAATATCTTCTGCCAGCAGATCAACATAGATCAGGGCTCTGCCTGATAAAAAATCTTTGCTCTGCAACCCATCATAACTGGCAATAACATTTGCTTCAATCTTTTCAGGCGTGGAAAAAGCCAGATCGCTTGACAGCAAATCCTCTGGATCGATATCAAGCACCTTTTTTTGGCAGGAACTGCCAACTATAGCTATTAATAAAAAACTATACAATATATGTCGCATAACTATTTTCTATTTAAATATTTAAAGCGAATCAAAACATACAGGTCATCCAATTCATAATCCCAGGTTAATTCCCATGGTATAGGTGCGGGCCAGATAAGGCCGCATTCTATCTATACCCAGGCCAATGTTCGTATTACCTACACTATTTGATTCCGGATCAATTCCTGTATAGCCAGTAAACGTGTACAAATTGCTGGCCTGTATATAAAAGCGCAATTTGCTGGCTTTGATCTTACTGATAATAGATTTTGGAAAATTATAACCGATCTGCACATTACGAATGCGTACAAAGTCCCCTTTTTCTAACCAGCGTGTTGATTGTGTATTAGCCCACGTGTTATCGCCATAATACAAACGTGGCACATCGGTAACATCACCTACTTTTGTCCATGCATCCAGAATGTCTTCCGATTTGTTTCTGGAGTTGCCATAATTCATCAAAACTTGTTTTGTTTGATTATATACATAAAACCCGAACGCATATTGCAGATCTATGCCGGCATCAAAGCTGAGGTAGCTAAATGTTTGCGTTAAGCCGCCATAGAATTTTGGGTAGGGCGATTTATTTGTTAATACAACGCGATCGGTAGCTGAGATGCTACTGGTGACAGCGCCATCCTTTACCATCGTCCACCTATTGGCAACAGGGGCAGTAATGTCAAATTGCTTTTGGTTTCCATTTACATCGAGGAAGGTGGGCAAGCCATTAGCGGGATTCACACCAGCCCAGCGAATGAAATAAAAAACACCCAGAGGCTGTCCTGGCCGGGCAATGGAGAACAGGGCAGCCGGGTCTTTGTCATACAGGTCATCGCCCATAATATTGGTAGCAATCACCTTGGTTTTATTCCAGGCAATATTAAAATTAACATCCCAATTAAAGCTTCTTGTACGTAACACCGGCGTGTTAACCGTTAATTCAACGCCCCGGCTTCGCAATTGCCCAACGTTTTCCGTTAAGGTATTATTGGGAAAACCCAGGGTAGCCAGTACCGGATTATTCAATATCAGGTCAATCGTTTTCCGGTTGTAATATTCCAGCGTAAAGCTGGTGTTCTTAAATAATACCGCATCAATACCAACATTAAATTGCAAATGCCGCTCCCATCTCAAAGCCGAATTCCCGGGATTCGACAAGCTTAATGAAGGGAGATCCGCGTAAGTTCCTGGTGCAAAAGTGCCGACGGCGGGGAAATAACCAATTTCAGAATTACCGGTAGCCCCATAACTGGCTCTTAATTTCAGATTTTTCACAAATTGATATCTGCGCATAAAATCTTCTTCCGTAACGAGCCATGCAACCGAACCTGAGGGGAAGTAACCCCATCTGTTATTTTTTCCAAAGCGACTGTCAGCATCGGTCCTGAAATTAAAAGTAGCGAGGTATTTTTTTCTGAAACCGTAATTCACCCCGCCAAAATAGGAAGCCAGTCCATGATCTACACCTGCAAGTGCAACGCCGGATTCGCCACCTGTATACCGGTAATTTTTAGGACTGACCATCAGAAAGGCTGGATCAATAATACTGTCACCCCAATTATAGGTATATGAGCTGGTAAAACGCGAATACTCTGCACCGGCCAATACATTCAGTTCGTGATCGGCCCCTATCTGCCGTTTATAGTTTAAAGTATTGAACCAGCTCCAGGTATTTGCCTCAACATAAAAATTTTGTCGTAATCCTTTT
>DASUVL010000201.1:0-2595 GCA_036379015.1 Niastella sp. | reverse complement strand
TACGGGCTGCATGGGCAACACTAATTCGTTTCCTTTGTGTGGCCTTCAAATAATAGGTTTACCTGTGGGTCGGCTGTAATGGTGGCCGGTTTTACGGTTTCCGGAATGGTAATGCGGGTCTCCCGATCTATGATCAATACTTGTTTATTCATGTTATTTCCAATCAACAGGTCAAGCGGGAATTTGAATAGCTCATTTTGCTTTTGTATAACAGTAATGTTTACTTCCTTTTTATCAGTGTTATATTTCCAGTGAATATCCAGTATAGGATGGCCTGTTGTAAACAGCCATTGTTGAAAAAACTGTTTCAGGTCCTGGCCTGAAACTTCTTCCATTACTTTACAAAGGTCATTCGTTACTGCATTTTTGCCGGCATAGCGATTGTAGTAGGTTTGAATACCTTTCCAGAAAATGGAGTCGCCCAACTGGCGGCGTAACATGTGTAACACCCAGCCTCCTTTTTGATAGGAGTTGGCATTCAACAGATCCATATAATTGGTAACGGATGAATCAACAACGGGTCGTAATTTTTTTCTGGCAAAATCAATTACGGTACTCCGGTTTTTCAATAGCATGTGCCGGGCTGTGTCTGCACCATATTTATGCTCGAAATATAAAATAGTCATGTAGGTAGCAAAGCCTTCGCTTAACCACAGGTGGCTCCAGTCTGCTTCTGTAGCCATATCGCCAAACCACTGATGGGCTATTTCATGGGCCAGCAACGATTCGCTTTTGCGTGTTCCGGTGATAGATGTTTCATCGGAATAAAAAATAGCGCTGGCATTTTCCATGCCGCCAAACATAGTGGTTGATTCTACATTGGCTAATTTTTTAAAGGCATAGGGTCCAACGTTTTTTATAAAGAAAGGAAGAATGTCAACCGCCAGGGCATAATCATAAAATCCCTTGTCTTTTTCTTCAGGATATACCCAACTTGAAACGGGTATACCATTTACGTTCCCTGCTTCCTGAATTGCAAAGCGGGCTACGCCAATCACCATTATTTTGGTGGAGAGCGGCGTGGTTTCTTTATAGTGTGTGCGTTTCAACTGATTGCTTTCAGATGAATCTGCGATTTTGATACCGTTGGAAATTACCTGGTAATGGGCGGGGGCGGTTACAATAAAATCAAGTGCTGCTTTATCGGCCGGATGATCTACACAGGGCAGCCAGTGGCGGGCGCGATTAGGCCAGTTGTCGGCGAAAAAAACGCGGTGACCGTATTTGTTTTTGGAAAAGATCAATCCATCGGCAGGAATGCCTTCGTATGTAATTACTATGTTTTTGTGTTCGCCACTTTTTACAACTGTGGCAAATTCAATGGTAAGCAGGTTGTTGATATGCGTGTAGGTAAGCGGCTTTCCTTTTTCTGTGACCTGCAATACGGTCATTCCCTTTGGGTTATTGCTTTTTGAAATAAGGTCGAGGGTAATGGTTTTGGTATCTTTTATACACAACACATCAATTGAAGCATTCCCTTTTATCAAATCGCTTGAATCGGTAAGATGTATGGAGAACTCATAATGTTGTACATCGATGAGGGCGCCGGGCTGCTGGCCAAATGAAATAAATGTGAACCAGGCAGTAACTATGAACAGCAATATCTTCTTCATGCAGGGTGGTTTGCTGCATGAATTTATAACTTCTCCAGCATATCCACCACCTTTTCCCGTTTCAGGATCAGATAGCCCAGGCGATCGTTGCTGACCCCTTCGCGCAACTGGTAACTGAATTCGAGTTGATCATCTTTGACCGTCGTTTCAAAAAAGCGGAATGATATATTAGGATACTGCTTCAGCTCTTCACCGATCTCATACAGGTGGGTTGATAAAATGAACAGGGAGCTTTGTATTCTTATCAATCCTTTTATAACCACCGAAGAGCATTTCATGGCGTCCTGTACATTGGTGCCTTTAAACAATTCATCAATAAGCACCAGCCACTTGCGTCCATCATTAATTTTTGTGATGGTGTTTTTTATCCGCTGCACTTCATTGAAAAAGTAACTTTCCCCCTTAATAATATTGTCCACCACATTAATATTACTCAATAGCCCATCGAACAGGGTTAATCGCATAGCCTGGGCCGGTACGCCCATACCCAAATGGGCCAGGAATACCGTGCTGCCAACGGCTTTAATGAATGTGCTTTTACCGGCCATGTTGGCACCGGTTAAAAACAGGAAATTATTATCGTGGCTTAAACGTACATCATATGGGGTAGGGATTGGCAACAGAATATGATATAATTGACGGGCATCGATATATGGCTGTTGCTGGTCGATGAACTCAGGGAAAGAAAGCCCCAGTTTTTGTATAGCCACGGCCATGGAATACCAGGCATCGATGCGGCCGTAGATGCCGATAAGCTCCAAAACGGGCACTCTGAATTGATCCCGGATGAAGCGACCATAATGCAAGGTTTCCTTCAGACTGAATGCTGCGCCGCGTTCATGTTGCCTCAATTCAATCAGCACCGGTTTATTAATAAGGTCCGCTGCACGACGAAGAAAGGTACGTATCATTAAAGGCGCCTGATCATTATCCAGCAACTGCACCAACTGATGCATACCCTTTAAGAAATCTGAAAAATGCG
>DASUVL010000200.1:0-3320 GCA_036379015.1 Niastella sp. | reverse complement strand
CGTGATATTCGCTTCTTGATCCGTACCGTCGCATTCTGCGTGTAGGTACTGGACAGGAATACTTCAAACCGGGAAATGCCATCTGTAACCACCATCAAAGCGGTGTTGGGTGGTATCTTGCCCAGGTTTTCTGCAAACAGGCTTACCTCGTTTACGTCTTTACTGTTATCGAGCGTAAGATATATATTCACTGCACGGGCAGTCAGCTCCTGGTGTACAATTACCGGTTTACCGTTCAGGAAAACGGTGACGGTATCACCATCGATCTCACCATTGTCGTACAGGCTCACTCTGATAGAATCGCTGCCAATCTCCAGGTCTTTTGTATAAATGATCTTTCTGCGGGTGAATTGTGCCACCAGGTTGCGCTCGTTGTAAGCCATAGCGCTGTCGGTGATCTTTGCAGGGGCGAAAACACTGGCGGTGGGATTTCCATTTAAGGTAGGTGAATTGGCTTTCACAACAACATCTTCCCGTTGTGGCATCCAGAACCGTTTACCTACGATGGTGTTACCCATCATACTGTCAAGGTTTTTGGTAGCCACATCCATGGTAAAATTTACCCGCATTTCAGGGCAGGTATATTTGTATTTATCAATGGTGTAAAACGATCCGTTCATGGAGCTTTTAACCTGGCTGACCCGCAACGTGCCTTCAAAATCCATAAGACATTCGGCCCCGTTCTGTGTTGTTCTGGAGCGATAGAACAACATCGGTAAATTTTTAATACTTACCGCCCTGGTGTCTTTGTTATAGGTACCGCGAACAAAAAAGCTTTGGTAAGTATCTTTAAAGTAATAGCCAAAAACGCCTTCTACTTCACCGCCTCTTTGTTTTAAGACCAATTCGGTCAAATAATTATTGTAAACGCCCTGCACAACAACATCAGCCTTACCATACCAGGAACCCGATAATGATTGAGAAAACACAAACCTACCGGTGATTAAAAGAGAGATAATTAAAATAATGCGTAGCATATGTTAATTTAAGTAGAAAAAATCAAGCCATGAATTAATAGAAATTTCCAAATACGAGTTTGATCCTGTTAAGGTTATATATGTATATTAACGCTTAACAATTTCTGTACGGCCTATGGCTTGTTCCTGGGTGGGGTGTTTTTCAAACGGATATTGTAAGGGAAGGATACAGATTAAGGGTATTCTAAATTACAAGCGTACCAAAGATTATCCACAAAAGTATATCGCAGTTTTCAATTCTCAGAGTAATTGGGAGGCTCTGTGGAAAATAAATTTTTATAATGGATAAGTGCGTTGGTAAACTGGTAGAAATCAGGACGGTGAGCGTATTTTTACGAAAGGTTCATTTGTGGAAATGTGAAGCTACGGACGGTCGCGTTTTCTGTATTTCCATTAGCACAACTTGTCCCGACATCGTCGGGATTAGCAAATCAGCACATTAGCTAATTTGCCTTCTGTATTTCATTATCAAATTAGCTAATTATCAAATTATCACATTACTTGATGTATCGTTTCATTTCCCTTTCTGTATCCCGCTGCTTGATGGTATCCCGTTTATCGTAGTGCTTTTTACCTTTACCCAAACCAATCTCCATTTTAACCAATCCTTTGTCACTAAAGAAAATACGCAAGGGAACTATCGTAAATCCTTTCTCTTTTATCTTGGCTTCCATCTTCAGCAGCTCTTTTTTTCGCAGCAGTAATTTTCTTATCCGTATGGTGTCGTGGTTGTTGACCGTGCCATGGGAATATTCAGCAATATGCAGGCTTTTGATCCATAGTTCGCCTTTATCAAAATAGCAATAGCTGTCGTTAAAGCTGGCGCGCCCGGCACGCAGTGATTTAACTTCGGTTCCGGTCAATACCATACCCGCATCGTATTTGTCTTCGATGAAATAATCGTGAAAAGCCGAGCGGTTCTTGATATCTGCCATAAATATGAAGTAGGAGGTCAGAGGTCTGAAGTCAGAAGTAAGAAAACCTTGTATTGATTTTCCGACGTCTGACTTCCGACTTCCGGCATTAGTTCTTAAACAAAGCCAGCACAGTTGCCAGTTTTTCTTTTAATTCTTTACGCGGAACAATGAAATCGAGGAATCCGTGTTCCAGTAAGAATTCGCTTCGCTGAAAACCTTCGGGTAAATCTTTTTTGATGGTTTCCTTAATTACCCGCGGACCGGCAAAACCGATCAGGGCGCCTGGTTCGGCAATATTCAGATCGCCCAACATGCCAAATGAAGCCGAAATACCACCAAATGATGGATCGGTTTGTAAAGAGATATAAGGAATTTTTGCATCTGTTAACTGCGATAATTTGCCCGAAACCTTGGCCAGCTGCATCAGGGAGAAGGCGCTTTCCATCATCCTGGCCCCACCTGATTTACAAATGATCATCATGGGAATTTTTTCTGCCAGGCATACATCAATGGCGCGGGCTATCCGTTCGCCCATCACACTACCCAGGGAACCGCCGATAAACTCAAAGTCCATACACCCCACCATCAGGTTCAATCCTTTTATGGTTCCTTTCCCAATACGGATAGAATCGGTAATATCTGTTTTTGCCCAGATCTCATCGAGACGTTTTCCGTACGATTTCAGATCGGTAAAATGCAGAAAGTCTTTAGAACGGATGTTCTCAAACAACACCTCGTATTTATTATCGTCAAATAGAATTTCAAAATATTCGGCGCTGCCGATGCGGTGGTGGTGAGTACATTTGGGGCAAACAAATAAATTCTCCCGAAGTTCGGTCATAGTACATATATAACCACACTCGGGGCATTTGCTCCATAATCCTTCCGGAGTTTCTTTTTTTTCTGCGGTACTGGTAAGGATGCCTTTCTTAATGCGTTTGAACCAGCTTCTTTTGGCTTCTTCACCCTGACCATCTTCACCAGCTAAGTTGGCTTCAAAATCCTCTTCCTGTTTCATTAAGTAGTTTTAAAGCGGCTAAGATAGGGATTTTAACAAAATGAGGCCGAATCTCAATTGTTTACACCACCACAACGTACAAACACGCTAAGTATTTTACACGCAATAAAAATCATTATTCAGGGTAAATGGCGCATTAACTTTCAATCTTTTCAGGAAAATTTTAACAGGATGTTGATTTTTAACCTTGCTGCGCTAAATTTGCGGCAATTTATCGGCCGATGGCAGTGATAAATTTAAAAAGCTCTTTGTTCGTTTAACCTATCTTAATGATGCAGGTGTGCGTTTATACTCCATTAAAAAAGTATAATAATGCCTGTGCCCTAAAATTTATTTCTGACGGAATCGTCCAAGGCAAATTTCATTATAACATAAAGGGCAATGAAATTTGTCGGGGGCAAGATCACT
>DASUVL010000199.1:0-6434 GCA_036379015.1 Niastella sp. | reverse complement strand
TGCATACTTTGTCAATGCATACAGGGCAGCCATGCGCACATTGGAGTTTTTATCGCTGGCCAAAATTCTGGTAAGCGTTACCAGCAGGCTATCACCGGGTGCACTTGTTTCCACCGACGTATTGATCGTTTCAATTCGGTCACTGGAAGATTGGTACGAAGTCGCCGTTACTGAATCTGTTTGGTTACCGGTGGAAGCTTTGGAAAAAGACCGGTTATCTTTGGTACGCGTTAACAGGTAACCGATACCAATCCCTGCCAGCAGTAATGCGCAGGCTGCAGCCGCAGTCAGGAACCGGAATGGGAAGATGACTCTACGGGGCGCCATTGTTTTTTGGGATATTGCCATCTCATTCGTCAATGCTATCTCGAATGCCTCGCGTATGGAAGGGGGCGCCGGTAAAACGACATCTTTGCTTATTGCATCAAAAAGCTGATCTACCTCAGCTACTTCCTTCCTGCATGATTCGCATTCCGCTATGTGTTGCTCTATAGCATGGCCGCAGGTGGTTCCCTCTTCCCTGGCATTTAAAACAGCCAGCATGGCTTCTTCACAATTCATACGTTCCATTTGATTTACTTAAAATATAATTTACGTAAAGCGAGCATTGCTCTGTGCATTTTTACTTTCACATTCACAACTGATATGCCCATAATAGCCGCAACTTCTTCATACTTCAATCCCTGGTACCTGCAGAGTAAGATAATTTTTCGCTGTTCCGGCTCAAGCTGCATCAATGCCTTATCCAGTGTACTGTAATCAGCCTCCGTGTAATTACTGGTGGTTGTTTCCGCCACCGATCCATGTACATCATCCAATGGCACCACCAGCATCTGGTGTTTCGCCTGCCGCTTCTTGTGATCAATATGCAGATTTACCGCCATCCGGTATAGCCATGTTTTTACGCTTCCTTGCTCGGGGCGGAAACTGTTGCGATACTGCAGGGCACGGATGAACAACTGCTGCGTCAGGTCTTCGCTCTGCGAAGCATCGAAACTGAGCTTCAGGAAATAATTATACATACGCACCTGATAACGTTCAAACAGTACAGTCATAGCTTCCAACCGGCCATTCTGTACTTCTTTCATATATATATCATCGGTATACGCCAATTACAGTTTGTTTTCAGTTATGTATATTACTTAGAATTACAAAAAAGGTTACAGAAACAAAGGGCTTTTTTTATTTTTTTAAGATAGCACCAGCCGGTCATGGATCCGATACGCTGATCGGGCAAAGACTCATATGAAATAGAGCAAAAAGTATATATGTGTTCAAAAAAGGTCCCGTTAAATTGATCCGGCTCAATACTTTTTCAATTATATCCCCACCTTCTTAATATGCCGACTATATGTAGTATTTTCCTCAATTATTTATTCCGTACACCCATTGATTCACACACATGAGATTCTTGCGATTGCTTTATTGCCTGTATGCATTGGTCACTTTTATCCTTTCCATGTTACTGGTTATTCCTCCGGTAGTAGTAGCTTCATTTTTCGGAAAAGTCAGGGGCGGCAGTTTTATTTACCGCCTTTGTAGTATCTGGGCCGATATATGGTTCTTTTTAATCGGCATCCGCCACAGCAATTTCTACGAATCTCCCCACGATAAAAACAAGCAATACATTTTTGTCGCCAACCACATTTCCTATTTCGATGCACCGGTCATTGTAAAAACCCTTCGTCAGAAAGTTCGGGTATTGGGCAAGGTAGAAGTTGGCAAAATCCCCTTGTTCGGATTTATATACCGCAACACTGTGGTCACCGTCGATCGCAGCAGTGCGGCGCATCGGGCCAATAGTGTGCGTATATTAAAGAGTGTCATCAGGAAAGGCATCTCTATTTTCATTTTCCCTGAAGGCACTTTTAATGAAACCAGTCAACCGCTGAAGGAATTGTACGATGGCGCTTTTCGTATAGCCATCGAAACGCAAACTCCCATTAAACCCTTGTTGTTTTTAGATTCCTGGCATCGTATGCATTATAGCAGCATATTCAGTTTAAACCCAGGCCGTTCGCGCACCGTGTTTTTAAAGGAAATACCGGTGGCGGGGTTAACGGGAAAAGATGTAGAGGCCCTGAAACAACAGGTGCGCCAGGTGATGGAGCAAAAGCTGAAGGAGTATAAAGCGGGGTGGATAAGCCAATAAATATTGAATACTGAATAGCCAATGATGAATGTAGACCCGCCACACGTCGGGGCAAGCTCTGAACTTGCAACCTGCCCTCCCTCCATTCCTCATTTACTCGTATCTTGGGCGCTGAAACTGAACAGACAGGTTTTGAACATTTTATGTGTGCTGCTGTTCTCTATAAAATCAATTTTGACCATTGAGTAGTCCCGTTTTATTTGCAGAAGTCATAATTCCCCTGGCATTGCCCAAAAACTATACCTGGTCGGTGCCTGAACCGCTGCGTGAGCAGATAAAGCCGGGTGTTCGTGTAGAGGTGGTTTTGGGTAAGAATAAGCGATATGCCGGGGTGGTTAAGCGGCTCCATTCCGAAAAACCCGAAGCGTTTGAAGCAAAGGATCTCCTCAACATCCTGGATGCGGAACCTGTCATTTTTCAGCAACAATTGAAATTGTGGGAATGGATCGCCCGCTATTACATGTGCAGCGAGGGGGAAGTGATGGCCGCTGCCATGCCCGCCCATTTTAAATTAAGCAGCGAAACAATAGTAGTGTTCAATGAAGAGTTTGGCGACAACTTCTCCTCCCTCGATCATGATGAATACCTGGTAGGGGAGGCGCTGTTGCTTAAAAAAGAATTGAAGGTGGGCGAAGTGCAGCAGATCCTCGACTCTAACCGCGTATACCCGGTCATTAAACGGCTCATCGAAAAAAAGGTATGTTTTGTTTGGGAAGCCCTGAAAGAAACATGGTCGCCAAAAAAAGAAACCTTTGTTCTGCTTAACGCCAAATACGACAATGAAGAAGAGCTGGCCGCTTTACTGAACGATGATAAAAAACTGCAACGGGCCGAAAAGCAACTGGAACTTTTGCTTAGTTACCTGCACCTGATAAAAACATCGGGCGAGGTAACCAAATCAGAATTGCTGAAGAAAAGCGGCGCTTCGGATGCGCAGTTAAAAGGACTGGTTGATAAAAACATAGTTTGGCTGGAAAAACGGCAGGTAGACCGGCTGCAATACCTGCCCCGCAACATTCAAATAGATTTTGAAATGACACCTGCCCAGGTACGGGCCTTTGATTCCATCACCGAACAACTGGTGAGCAAGCAGGTATGCCTGTTACATGGCATTACAGCCAGCGGTAAAACCCAGGTGTACGTTAAGGTCATTGAACAGTACATAAGGCAGGGAAAACAGGTGCTGTACCTGCTGCCGGAGATCGCACTTACTTCGCAGGTTATACGCCGTTTGCAAAAGCATTTTGGCGGGTTTATCGGCATCTATCATAGCAAATTCAACCAGAATGAACGGGTTGAGATCTGGAATAAGGTAAAGACCGGTGAACTGAAGGTGGTGCTGGGCGCCCGCTCGGCGTTATTCTTACCCTTTAGCGACCTGGGCCTCATTGTGGTGGATGAAGAGCACGATACTTCCTATAAGCAGCAGGATCCGGCCCCGCGTTACAACGCCCGCGATGGTGCTATTTATTATGCCTCTTTATTTAATGCGAATGTTTTGCTGGGCAGCGCCACGCCATCGGTTGAAAGCTATTTTAATGCACAATCTCAAAAGTATGGACTGGCCATTTTAGGCGAGCGGTTCGGCGGTGTGCAATTGCCATCCATCGAAATCATCGATACAAAAAAAATGTATGGGGCCGATAAGAACAAGATCATCATTACACCGCCCTTGCAAGCCGCCATTGTACAGTCGCTCGAGCAAAATAAACAGGTGATCCTTTTTCAGAACCGTCGCGGCTATTCGCCTTACCAGGTTTGCCAGGTTTGCGGCTGGATCCCGCATTGCAAGTATTGCGACGTTACGCTGAACTTCCATAAGAACACACAAAAACTGCATTGCCATTATTGCGCAACTGTTTATCCGCCGGTACACACCTGCCAGGCTTGTGGCAGCGACAAATTTGCGCAGCGGAATTTTGGTACGGAACGCATTGAAGAACACCTGGAAGAACTATTTCCGCAAGCCCGCATTGCCCGAATGGACATTGACAGCGTTCGCGGTAAAACGGCGCATGATAGCCTGATACAGCAATTTGAACAGGGCCGCCTCGATATTCTGGTGGGTACGCAAATGGTGGTAAAAGGACTTGATTTTGAAAATGTGATGCTCGTGGGGATCCTTGATGCCGACAGCCTGCTGAGCTTTGCCGATTTTCGGGTAAATGAACGGGCCTTTCAACTGATGGAGCAGGTGAGTGGTCGTGCAGGCCGCAAGGACAAACAAGGCAAAGTGTACATTCAGGTGAGCAACACCCAGCACCCGGTGTTGTATTATGTACAGCAACACGATTACGGGCTGTTTTACCAGCAGGAAATAGAAGGACGTAAAACATTCTTTTATCCGCCTTTTTCCCGGTTGATACAACTTACTTTTAAACATAAAGAAAAGGGAATAGCCGACACGGCAGCGCAAGCAATGGCGTTTGCATTAAAGGTGGAATATGGGAAGTACCTGATTGGTCCGGCAGAGCCGGTCGTAAACCGGGTACGCAACCAGTATTTAATGGAATTACTGGTAAAACTGCCCAAAGACGGCGAGCTGATACAACGCTGCAAGCGCTACATTCAGGAACAGGTTGCTATTCTTCATAACGATAAAAAGTTCAGAAGTGTGATAGTGATAGCGGATGTGGACGCTGTTTAACTAATGTGATAATGTGATAATGAATGAATACAGAGAAATCAGTGAGGTAATATGATCAAAATAAAACCTGTCACTATGCTAAAGTTTGCTTACACCATTTTCTACGTACAAGACGTTATTAAAACCATTGAATTCTATGAAAAAGCCTTTGGCTTTAAAAGAACGTTTGTTGCAGATACTGCCGAATTCGGGCAACTGGATACCGGTGGCACTGCGCTTTCCTTTGCATGCATTGATTTAATAACAAAAGAGATCCCTGGCGGATTCATCGCAAGCGATGCAAAGAAACAACCTTTGGGAATGGAAGTAGCTTTTGCTACAGAAAATGTAGAAGAGGCATATAAAGCAGCAATTGATGCCGGCGCCGTGGAAATAAACCGCCCTGCCGTTAAACCATGGGGGCAAACTGTAGGATATGTGAAGGATGTCAATGGTTTTTTGATAGAGATATGTACGCCCATCAAATAAAAATGGGTCGCCACGCCAACGTGCAGAAATAGGTGTGCCACGACTTCGAGGACGTGGCACACCTGAATAAACTCATTTAATTAATTAGCCATTTGGGTTAATTATCCCATTAGATATATTAACCAGGGAGTGGTTCTCCACCGCCGCCGGTATCGCCACCATCTTCAGGACAAGTCAGGAAGCCTTTGTTAGTAGTTCCATCAACGAAATTCTCATTAATGGAAGAGGCTGTTTCATTAACCTGCGTTGGTGTGTACTGTGAATTGCAGCCGCCCAGTACCTGATCAGCAATATCCAGGAAATCAGCTACGGTTTTCCCCTTGAAGGTGCCACTGCCAATGATCATATCGCCTAATGCAACAGATGATTCGCCAAAGTTTGCGTCATAGGCGTCGAATGTAACCGACAATTTCAGGGCTACCAGTTGCCCGACCAGCACATTTTTAATGGAAGCAGGATTAACAGCACTGCCGGTTAAAGTCGAAGCCTTTCCACCAGTGGGTAACAGGTCGGTAACGGCCTGTGCAGAAGTTAACCTAACGAAATATTCGTATGGATAACAACCTACCGTTAATCCACCACTAAAAGCTGCCTGAAAGTTCGCGTGTAAATAAGTACCGGGGTTGTTTCCGGAGGGCGTTGAACCCCAGCCACCTTGTGTTTGCGTACGCAACTGGCCGCAGGCAGATGCAATAGAATAAGATGAGATCGAAGCAGATCCCGAACTGGTTAATTCGTTTCTTGCATTGCTTGACATTTCTTTTTGACAGGCAAAAAGACAACTGGCCACCATAGCGGCAGCCGAAAAACGCAGGAATGTTTTTTTCATAATTCCGAATGTTTACAGAGGGTAATTGATTTAAACACAATTAATAAGGCGTATAAAATAGAATATATTTATTTTATAAGATATTAATTATGGCGCCAATATAATAGGGATTATTGGATGACGCAATAGTAAATATGCTAATGTGAATAACCAATAATCAATGTGCTAATGTGATAATTAGCCAATATGCTAATGAATACAGACTCGTGCTTGTTCAACAACCCGACTGCGCCCGGGGCAGAGATCCCAGTGGTAGCGGCGAGGTTCAAACAGGAAGCATTAGCACATTAGCTAATTAGCAAATTCTGCATTTGGTCGTATTCATACATATGCACCCC
>DASUVL010000198.1:0-19244 GCA_036379015.1 Niastella sp. | reverse complement strand
TTTTTATGGATCAGAAAAAATATGGAGTTGATGGTATTGAATAAGAAATGGGGATTGAACTGGTTCTTCAAAAAATTTAATTCGGTTTCCAGTTTTTCTTTCTCCAGCATTTGCTGTCTTCGCTTTGTCTGTATCCAGTTTTTTGTAAGCTTTATACTCATAGCCAGGGTCATGCTGGCTAAAGTAGAGGGCAACGCGTTGCTATAAAAATAATAAAGACAGTATGTGCCGGGTCCGTAAATGGCTTCAAAGCTTTTCCCGGTGATAAAAGCACCCAGGTAATAACCGGTAACAATAAGAGAAGCGGTACACAGTATAGTAACGAGCAGATAAGATATATACAGGGTAAACCTGCTTTTTTCAAGAAACCGGGGAATCAAATAATACAGGTTGAAATAAACCGCTATTGCCTGGAAGAGTACATAGAACCCGAATTTGATCGCATACGGCAATAAGAGCATGGTGCTGGCGGCTTTTAATGGATTTCCCACAGCGATTACACCCCATAAATAGTGATACAGGCACCAGAAGGGTAAATGGTAAAGTTTATATTTTATCAGCCAGTGCTGGCCTGTTATTCTTAAAGGCATATTAAAGGTCCCCTTCTTTTAAAGGTACATTGATTTTTGATTATTAAAGAGGGCGCCTCCCGGAACGGCTCAAAAAATTGACCATCTACCAACTTATATATATAAACGGGACAAATAATGTATTTACCGGCTTTTCCCTATAAATGGTGCATTTCATCAATTATATGGCGCCAGTAGTCAGTAAGATTTTTATACTTCACAGGGTATTTATTTCTTTACATGGTTGTGTGGTGGTACCGGCTGTTTTGTTGATAACTGGAAAAATAATAATATGAAGACCTTACTCTTTAGTTTGTTATGCTGCTGCTTTTTTCACCCTGCTTTTAGCCAGGTAGCTGGAAAATTGGTCAGGCCAGACGGTCAGCCCGTGGCTTATGTAAATGTATTGTTGTTGAACGGCGCTGATTCTGCCCTGGTAAAAACCGTAGTAACAGATGAAAAGGGGGCTTACCTCATCGAGAACGTGCGGCCGGGTAGCTATTTGCTTCGCTTTAGCAGTATCGGGTACGAAACCTGGCATTCCTCTGGCTTTCAATTAACCGCCGCCGAAAAAAGCATGGATTTCGGCGTACTGGTAATGAAGGAAGGAGCCAGGGAATTGAAGGAAGTGGTGGTACGGGCGGAGAAACCATTATTTCAACAGCAGGTGTTCGGGACCGTGGTAAATGTGGAAAGCAGTGTACTATCAAAAGGCAGCTCTGCGCTTGAATTACTGGAGCGGTCTCCCGGAGTGTTTATCGATCGCCGGGATAACAATATTGCGCTGAACGGAAAAAATGGCGTCATGGTTATGATCAATGGGAAGATGATGCGCGTATCCGTTGACCAGGTAATTACCCTGTTAAACGGCATGAGTGCAAACGATATTGAAAAAATTGAATTGATGACCACACCGCCTGCCCGGTATGATGCAGAAGGAAGCGCCGGTTTGATCAACATCGTGTTAAAGAAAAACAGGAACCAGGGTTCTTTTTCCATAACCGGTGGTTACGGATGGGGTGAAAAAGGAACGGCCAGTTTTAACATTGCCCGCAGTATTGGCAATACCGGTTTGTATGCTTCTTATTCTTACTCGCACGATAAAACCTTTGTGGACTGGTTTGCTACTGCTACAGATTATGTACCGGTATTGGGCGGACAAACTTCGTCTACTTTTTTAAGCGAAATAAAACCCGTGCGCAATAGTCATAATGCAACCGTGGGTTTTGATACCCGCTTTACCCCCAAGTTAACTGCAGGGGGCAGCCTTACTTTCAATAACAATCATACGGTCGAGAACATCGTAAACCACGCGGAATATAATGTGGAGCCCAATAAACAGTATGTGCTCGACGCCATCATCGGCGGTTCGGGCAATTGGAGCAACCTGCTCTCTTCGGTGTATGTTGAAAAGAAGATAAGCGACAAGGAACAGATCAACTTCGACATCGATTACCTGTTTTATGATAATAAAAAGCCCACCAATGCATACAGCATTTTTGGTGATAAGAATGGCAATACCCCGGGAACCAATGATACCCTGTTCTCTCCTTATCAAAGGGGTTCTTCCAATTCAGAAATAAAGATAGGAGTTGCCAAATTCGATTATACAAGGCAGCTGAGCCCTTCGCTGAAACTGGAATCAGGCCTTAAAGGCACTTACACCCGGAATGTGAGTTTATCAGGTATTGAAAGCCTGGTTAACGGTGATTGGGTAAGCAGGCCAACCACGGTGAATAATATAATTATGAAAGAAGGCATAGGAGCAGGCTATGTATCGCTCTCTATGCGTGTAAATCCTTCCTTTAGTGTAAACGCAGGGGCCAGGTATGAATATTCGCATACCCGAATGAATGATCCCAATACCAAACAGTCTGTGACCGAACGAAAGCTTGGGAAATTTTTTCCGGCGCTTTTTATTTCCTGGAAAGTGAAAGAACGGTCAGAACTGCAACTGTCGTATACCAAACGCATCAGTCGCCCAACCTATAATGATCTTGCTTCCTTTGTGGTATATACCGATCCTACATCGGTTGAAACAGGCAACAGCCTGTTAAGACCCACGATCACCAATAACTTAAAGCTGGGTTATAATTATGCCGGGTATTCGTTGTCTGTTTTATTAAGCCGCGACGATTATCCCATTGCACGCACCCAGATGGTATCGAATGCTGCCGGCGATCTGCTGGTGCTGTCACCGCAAAACGTCCGGTATCAAAACAATCTTACTTTACAAACAAACCTTCCGTTTAAGATCGGTAGCTGGTGGAGTATGAATTATGGCTTTGCCGGCGGCTGGCGAAAATTCAGGCTCGAGCATACGCCTCAACCTGCTGAAAAAAGCTATTTCGCTTACTCCGTTAATTTTAGCGAGAACTTCACCCTGCCCAAAAGTTATTCACTGGAACTATCAGGCTGGTATAGTTCAAAGGCGTATAGCGGATCAAAGAAAGTAGACGGGTTTGGCGCCATAAACGGAGGCGTTAAAAAAGAATTGAGTAAAAACAAGGGTGTGCTTCAACTAACCGTGCTGGATATTTTCAAAACGCTGCGCATCACCAGTTATTTCGGTACCGTCACCGAAGAAGTTTTTAATTTAAGAAGCCATGTACCCTTCAGTACAGAATCTACCAGGTCTCCCATCTTTAAAATTACCTACACCCGTTCTTTTGGTACTGGTAGTACAAAAGAGAGAAACAAGCGTTCCGGTTCGCAGGATGAAAGGGACCGTATCATGAATTGATCTTAGCGTAAAAACCGAACTAAAAAGGGTGCTACTGCTGGTTAAACTACGTTTTCTCTGATTTAATTTGCTGCATATAATTTCCTATCCTTTAAAAAACACATCCTGGTGTAACTGCCGTGCAATAGCCTTATAAGGCATTTGCTGATCATGCTTTCCTTT
Source organism: Niastella sp. (assembly GCA_036379015.1). Taxonomy (GTDB): domain Bacteria; phylum Bacteroidota; class Bacteroidia; order Chitinophagales; family Chitinophagaceae; genus Niastella. The sequence continues at coordinate 15,770 of DASUVL010000198.1, read as the reverse complement.
TTACCGTAGCTTTTTTCTTTTAACAACAGGTAATGGTACTTGCCTTAGCGATAGCTATATTCTCCAACTTACCTTACCTGATTTTGTACATCACGATCTCTTTCTAACAATACTTTTTATGGTTTTCCTCAAATTACTATTGGCACTTTATTGCCTTAAGGTCCTTGTGTATTTTATTTTGCTTTTAAACAAAAGAATAAAAGGTAAGCCACTTCCTAAAGAGGTATTGATAAGCGATTGTCTTTCGGTAGATATTGTTCTGCCTATGTACAACGAGGATAAAGTAATTGTAAAAACCATCAATAACCTGTTGAATATCTCTTATCCAAAGTATTCGGTAATTGTCGTTGATGATGGCTCTACCGACCAGAGCTATGGAATGGCAAAAGCCCATTTCGGCGATCATCCACGCGTTAAGCTGTTAACGCAACCCAACTCAGGCAAATCGGCTGCCCTGAACAGGGCTATGAATGCATCACAAAGCGATATCATTATTTGTATAGATGCCGATACATTGGTAAAACCGGATGTGATCGATAAAATTCTGCCCTATTTCCAGGATGAAAAAGTGGCCGCGGTTTCCGGTTCTGTAAGGGTGGGTAACAGAATAAACCAGCTTACAGATATGCAATACATTGAGTACATGACCATTCAGAACCACGAGCGCATCGTTTTTGAGCAGGTGAATGGCATACTGGTAGTGCCAGGCGCATTGGGCGCTTTCAGGCTTTCTGCGGTAAAGGCTGTCGGCGGATTTGTTTCTGATGCACTTGCAGAAGATTGTGATATTACTTTAAGAATGTTGTGTAAGAATTATGTTATAAAGAACGCTTCGGAAGCCAAGTCCTTTACAGAAGCGCCGGATACCCCAAGGATGTTTTTTAAACAGCGGGTGCGGTGGACGGTTGGTTTGGTGCAGGGTTTGTTCAAACATGCCGGGCAGTTAAGCCGGCAATCCAACAAGGCTTTAGCCTTTCTTGTTATTCCCTATACCTGGCTCTATCGCGTGATACTGCCTTTTTTTATACCATTGGCAGACTATGTTTTTATTTTTTGTTTTTTCTTCTTACAGCAGGAGCAGGTGCTTCACTATTACCTGGCCTGTTTACTCACCGAAGTATTAATAACGCTGGTGCTGTTGCTACAGAAAGGCGAGCGCATTAACCCATTGAAGATTTTTGTATTACAACGTTTTTACCGGCATCTCACTCTCATCACCTACCTGAGCATTTTTTCAAAATGGATCAGCGGTAACCTGTATGGCTGGGGTAAAATACCCAGACAGGGAAATGTAAAACTTGATTAATACGGTATCCATGCAGTTAATAGAATATTTACCATTAACCTACGGACAGCTATGGTTTATGCGGGAAATGGTTAAGGTGAAACGTCCTGGCTGGTACACCATAGATTTTTTGATAAGAACAAAAATACCAATGGATGAAAAACTGGTGGAACGATCTGTTTTTCATTTGGTGGATAAGTATGAAAGCCTGCGTGTTAAAATGGTGCAGGTAAATGGCCAATGGCTGCAACAAATATATCCGGTAACAGCAGCTGCTCCTTTTGCCTGGTACGATCTATCCAATGAGCAGCCGGAAAAACAAAGCGAGCGGATAAAAGAAGTATGCATACAGGAACGGGACAAACTGGCGCCTGAAAAAGGGAATATGGTAAGGATCGTGTATTTCAGGTTCTCAGCCCATGAAGGTCGCATCTGGTTCTGTCTGCATCATTTGATCGCCGATTTTATGACGGTGCTTATTATCACCAACGAATTCATGGCAGCGTACAATAGCCTGGCACGTGGGAAGGAATTAAAGCGGCAACCGGATAATGAGTTTCGCAAATGGCTGTATCTGATGGAAGGGATGACCCGTTATGTGCTGTTACCAACAGAACTGTCTTATTGGGCCTCGCTTCCCTGGAGCAAAGCAGGCGTGTTGCCTTCCGATTTTCCGGACAAATTTCCTGCGTCTGATATTATTGTAGACGCCATCCGTAATAAAAAAATACTCGATACCTATAGAACCTTCGAGGAAGTAATAGACACCACGCTGACACTGGAGTTGTTTAACCGTTGTGGTGCAGCGTTTGAAAATTATTTAATTGCTGTTTTCTTTCTGGCCGTAGCCAACGAAAAGAAAGTGGATTGGCTCGATATCAACGTAGCCAATTCCGGCAGAAATATATTGCCTGCCGATTACGGTGTAAATACCTATAAACTGGTGGGCTACATTGCCACCGCAAGAGCCTTACTGCTGCAACGCCCCGATAGCGACAACTTACTCGCCGGTATTGAACAGCTTACTGAGCAAATGAAACGTATTCCCAATGGCGGTCTGGGCTTTTTTCTGCTAAGGGAATTTATTCCTGATGATGCGTTGAAAAATTCCTGGTACAGCCGTCGCCAGCAGGGCGAGATCTTTTTCAATTACACCGGCCGGGTGAACACCACATTTATGAATGAGCAGTATGAGACCATTGAAGAAGATACCGGCCGGAATATTCACATAGAAGAATTTCAGAACACGCTGTTGTCGTGTTTCGTTACCATACATCAGCATCGCCTCATTATACGATTCGGCTACAGCGCCGTGTATTTAAAAGAGCGAACGATCCAAAACATGGCTGATGCCATGGTCGCTATGTTCCGCGAAATTGTTTCCAAACAGCTTAACCCAAAAATAGCATGCGTATGAAAACCGTTTTTATGTTTTCTGGTCAGGGTTCCCAATATTATCACATGGGCAGTAAACTGTTCCAGTCAAATGCGGCGTTCCGCCAACAGTTGCACGAACTGGATGAGATCGTGCGATCTGTACAGGGTGTATCAGTAGTAGAGCAGCTGTACAGCCCTGCGAACCGGCTGTTTGATCCGTTCAATTCCCTGTCGTTAACGCACCCGGCCATTTTTATGGTAGAGTATGCGATGGCAAAGCTGTTGGAACGCGAAGGCATTGTACCCGATTATTTGCTGGGGTGCAGCCTGGGCGAATACACAGCTGCTGCGTTAAGCGGAGCTATTACGCCGGCGCATGCATTGAAGCTGATCCTGAAGAAGGCGGAGATCGTTGAACGCACCTGCCAGCCGGGTGGTATGATCGCCATTCTGCAGGATATAGCAACTTATGAGCAATATCCTGAAATAAAGAACAACAGCGAACTGGCCTCGGTTAATGCCAGTGCGCAATTTGTAGTGGCAGGTAAACAGGATGCGCTGAAAGCAGTGAAGCAGTTCATGAAAACGAATGATATTTTGCACCAGGAACTAACGGTAGGGTATGGCTTTCATTCCGCCGCTATTGATGCTGCAGCCAACGATTATATAAGTTATTTGAGTGGCCAGTCTTTCGGGAGGCCTGTTATTCCTATTATCTCCGGCGTGTATGGTGGTCAGTTAAACGAATTACCGCAACATTATTTCTGGGATGTTTCCCGCAAGCCCGTTATGTTCATGCAGGCTATTGAAACGTTGGAAAAAAGTATAGGCGCCACCGAAGACCTGATGTATATCGATCTGGGACCGTCTGGTTCCCTGGCCAACCTCATCAAATACAATATTGCAGCAGGCTCCCGCTCCAAAGGATTTCAGTTGATGTCGCCTTTTCAGCAGGAAGAGAAGAAGCTGGATGAAGCAAAGCAATTTTATAAACAACACCGGCCGGCGCCGGTGGTTACAGCGTCTGTTAAAAAAGATAAATTGCTGGCGTATGTATTTCCCGGTCAGGGTTCTCAGAAAAGAGGCATGGGCGAGGAGTTGTTCGAACATTTTCCCGAGCTCACGCAGGAAGCAAGCAATATCCTCGGCTATTCTATAAAGGAGTTGTGTGTGAATGATCCGAAGAAGATCCTGAGCCAAACGCAATACACCCAGCCGGCGATGTTCGTGGTAAGCGCCTTGTCTTTTTTGAAGTTGAAAGAAGATAACGGTATTGTTCCGGATTATGTAGCCGGCCATAGCCTGGGGGAATATTGCGCGCTTTTTGCCGCCGGTGGTATGGATTTCAAAACAGGCGTGCAACTGGTACAAAAACGAGGCTCCCTGATGACGAATGTGCAGGATGGTGGCATGGTAGCCATAAAAGGGCTGAGTGCAGAAGAGATACAATCGGTAATTAAAAAGCATGGCCTTGAAGCAATGGATGTGGCCAACTTCAACACGCCTAACCAGATCGTATTGTCGGGCCCCAGAGACCTGGTCGCTAACTCAGGGCCTTATTTTGAAGACGCAGGCGCTACCTTGTATTATCCACTGAATGTGAGCGGCGCCTTTCACTCACGCTATATGGCACCCGCTAAAAAGGAATTCGAGCGTTTTTTACAGGACTTTACATTCATGCCTTTACAGATCCCTGTTATTTCCAATGCAGAAGCCAATTACTATCCGCAAAATAATATTGGCGGCTTCCTGGCCAACCAGTTAACGAGTCCGGTAAGGTGGGTGGAAAGTGTTCAGTTCCTGCTATCCAAAGGGGATATCTCATTTCAGGAGGTAGGGCCAGGCGAAGTGCTCACCAAGCTGGTGTATGGTATTCAGCACAGCCGGCAAATGGTAGATCAATAAACGATCATAAGATAAGTACCTATAACAAAATATTCATTGTATGCATATGGCAGGTAAAACAGACATTGCGGTGATTGGAATGGCTTGTCGTTTTCCGGGTGCTTCCGGTCACGAAGCGTTTTGGGAGAACCTGAAAGCCGGTATCTCGAGCATAGAAGTTGTGCCGGGTAACCGCTGGAACTGGGAGAACTATTGGGGTGATCCGCAAACGGAGAAAAATAAAAGCAATAGCAAGTGGGGCGGGTTTCTGAAAGAAGTAGATTGCTTTGACAATGATTTCTTCGGTTTGTCGGCCACCGAAGTAGAACGTATGGACCCGCAGCAACGCATCATGCTTGAACTCACCTGGAGCTGCATGGAAGATGCAGGCATCCGGCCTGCTGCGCTTTCCGGTACAAAGGCAGGTGTATTCGTAGGCGTGTTCAATTTCGATTATAAAGAGTTGCAGGAGCGCAGCGGTCAGTTTGCCATTGAAGCACATCATTCCACCGGTACTGCTTCCGCCATTATTGCCAATCGCATTTCTTACTATTATAATTTAAAAGGGCCTAGCTTTCCTATAGATACGGCCTGTTCCAGTTCATTAAGCGCTTTGCATGCAGCTGTTCAGTCGCTGTTACAGGGCGAGTGTTCGGTTGCGGTAGCAGGTGGCATCAATCTGTTGTTGACACCAACCCGGCATATCTCTTTCTCAAAGACAGGTATGTTGTCGTCAACCGGGGCCTGTAAAACATTTGATGACAGTGCCGATGGGTATGTGCGCGGCGAAGGGGCCGGACTGGTACTCTTAAAACCGCTGGAACAAGCGCTGGCCGATAACGATCACATTTATGGCGTTATTAAAGGCTGTGCGGTTAACCACGGTGGTAAAACATATTCACTCACGTATCCCAGCCAGGAAGCGCAGCAGGCGGTGATCCTGCAGGCGCAGCAAATGGCCGGCGTTACACCGGATAGCATCAGTTATGTAGAAGCCCATGGAACGGGTACGCCTAAAGGAGATCCCATCGAATTTCAAGCGCTCACCAATGCGTTTCAGTCAGGGATTACCAATGACAAAAAGAATTATTGCGGCCTGGGTTCTGTAAAAACCAATATAGGGCACCTGGAAGCGGCTGCGGGAATCGCAGGCGTTATCAAAGTGTTGAAGTCTATGCAACACCAGCAGTTGCCGGGATTACAGAATTTTCAAAAGCTGAACCATCGTATTGGATTAGAGCAGGCGCCATTTTACCTGGTAACACAATTACGGGAATGGGCGCCTATGTACGATGCGCAGGATAACGTATTGCCAAGAAGGGCAGGGGTAAGTTCATTTGGTTTTGGCGGAACCAACGCCCATGTGATACTGGAAGAAGCGCCTGTTGCACAGGCCGTGCATGTTGAAGGAACGAGTCCTTTATATTACATGATATGCCTTTCGGCAAAGACCAACAATAATCTGTTGCAAAAAACAAAAGACCTGCTGGCCTGGTTGAAAGAGAACAATACCCGCGTTGAGATCAGTAATGTTTGTAGAACCCTGGCAACAGGACGCGAGCATTTTCAAAAACGAACCGTACTGATCGTTGAGAATATAGAGGCGTTAACAGAGAAGCTGGAAGCACTGATCAATAATGAAAAAAACGAAGGTTGTTTTACCAATATAACAGCAGATAAAAAAGAAGATCAGTTACATCACCTGTTCATAGAAATGGGGGGCCACATAACAACTACGCTGAATGATCCCGCTATTGATCAGGAGGCTTTTTACAATAAACTGGCAGTACTGGCAGAATTATATATAAAAGGCTACAATCCTGATTGGGAACAACGCTGGTTTGGCTCCCATGGCCGCAGGATCAGTATGCCTGCATATCCTTTTACGCGTACCTCTTTCTGGTTGCCCGACATACAAACGCCTGAGGACCGGACCAATCCCGCAATCGGGAATGGTGCTTCCATGTTGCATCCTTTGTTGGGTAGCAATATTTCTGATTTTGATGGACAAAAATTCAAAACCCGGCTTACGGGAAAAGAATTCTTTATAAAAGACCATGTGGTGAAAGGCAAACAACTGTTGCCCGCTGTCGCCTATCTTGAAATGATTAGGGCAGCCATTATGGGATCGGTAAATGCAGGGGATGTAGAAGCAGCTGTGTTGTGTTTGCAGAATATCATCTGGGCAAAGCCGGTGGTAGTGGAATCAAAAGCTGTTGACGTTCATGTTTCACTTTTTGAAGAAGAAGATGGCGTGATCGCTTTTGATGTTCTCCCTGATACTGCAGTCGACAATGAAATTGTCTATAGTCAGGGCATTGCAGGTTTTGAGATCCTGAATGAACCCGCTAACATACATATACCGGAATATATACGCGCCAATAACCGGCAGGTATGGAATAAAGAACAGTGTTATGGTGCATTAACCCAGATGGGATTTACCTATGGGCCCGGCCATCAAAGTGTGGCAACTGTTTATGCGGGCCAACAACAGCAATACCTGGCACAACTGGTATTACCAGCGGTGATAGCCGATACGGCAAAAGCGTATTTTTTGCACCCGTCTATACTGGATGGCGCTTTGCAGGCAGCGCTGTTAGCGGAAGCAATGGGGGAACAACCATCGCAACGCCTGTATCTGCCCTTTGCACTGGACCGCATTGAAATGATTGCTCCCTGTACTTCGGACATGTGGGCGGTGATACAAGTACCGGCTGGCAGCACGCAGGGACCGGTAAAACGCCTGGACATTGATCTGTATGACGGGGAAGGAAAGCTATGCGTTCGAATGCAGGGCGTATGCTTCAAGTTACTGGAAGAAGAAAAGAGCGCAGCCAACTTCTTGTTGTTTACCCCGCAATGGCAGGAAGAACCAGTACATGCGCAATCGGCTGTTGATGCATATGCAACGCGTTTGCTGGTTGTATGCGAGCCCGGTCATTTATTTAATGAAACTGTTTTGCAGAGCGCATTGCCCAATGCACGGATCCTGTTACTGCAAGGCGCTGCTGAAGATCCTGCGCAAAGATTCAGCAATTATACAAGGAAGTTATTTGAAGAGATACAGGCTTTAATAAAACAGAAGCTGCAGGGCGAAGTGTTGCTACAGGTGGTGATCTGTAAGCCGGAAGCGGCGGATCTGTTAAGAGGGTTGTCGGGCCTGTTGAAAACACTGGCAATAGAGTATCCTGCTATTAAAGGACAGCTCATAGAGATAGGGAAAGAAGATGATCTGATCACCATCATAAAAGAGAATGAGGCCAGTGAGGATGTTTTGATCCGGTACGCTAACGGCAGTCGACAAATAGCCGGCTGGAAAGAACTACCTGCACCGCCCACCATCGAAATGCCCTGGAAAGAAGGCGGTGTTTACCTGATCACGGGCGGCGCCGGTGGACTGGGGTTGATCGTTGCGAATGAAATTGTTTCGAAAACAAAGCATGTATCGTTGATATTGACCGGTCGCTCCATATTAAGTGAAGCCGGTAACGAACGCCTGCAGGCGCTTCGCAGCACCGGCGCGCGTGTAGCCTATCATCCCTTAGATGTAAGCGATAAAAGAGCGCTGGCTGCATTTATACAGACTATACAAGCTGATTATAAAGGGTTACACGGCATTATTCACAGTGCCGGTATTGTGAAAGATGATTTTATACTCCGGAAATCGAACGAGACTGTACAGGAAGTGTTGTCGCCAAAAGTATCCGGCGCTACTTACCTGGATGAGGCTACCAAACATATCCCTCTTGACTTTTTTATTTTGTTTTCTTCCATCGTTGGTCCGTTGGGAAATACGGGGCAGGCTGATTATGCCGCAGCCAACGGGTATCTGGATGGATTTGCGCACTGGCGCAACCAGCAGGTTACATTGAATAACCGCCAGGGACAAACCCTGGCTATCAACTGGCCCTTGTGGAAAGAAGGTGGTATGCAATTAAACGCGGAAATGCAAAACGAGTTCCGGCGCCAAATGCATATGGAACTGCTGGGTACGGCCGATGGATTACGGGCGCTTTACGGGGCTATAGCTGCAGGGGTTTCTCAAGTGTTGGTAGCACCCGGCAATATAACGGAATTGCGAAAGAAGTTTTTGAAGGCAGCGGCACAACCTGCAGCTGATGACATAAAGCTACCTGTTAGTAAAACAGCTGCATTACCCGTGGCTATGGTGCCTGAGCAAAAGGCCATACTATATTTTAAAGAATTACTGGCTGGTACCATCAAGCGCCCCGTTGATCAGATAGAAGCCGATGCGCCTATGGAAGCATATGGCATTGACTCTATTATGGTGATGCAGCTGACCAATCAGTTGGAAACCGTATTTGGTTCGCTGCCCAAGACCCTGTTCTTCGAATACCAGAATATACAGGACCTGACCGGTTATTTTTTAAGTCGTTATGGAGAGAAATTAGGGCAGCTGTTGATGCCGGAGCAATCGCCCGCGGTAGCAGCGCTGAACAATATGGTGGAGGAAAGCAGTCCGGTAACCATACAAGCTGTGCCGGAAGTGGTGAACCGGTCGGTACGCCATCAGCCGCGTATAAAGGCAAAGGAAAAGGCGCGTGTTGACAACGGTGATGCCGTGCCGCTGGATATAGCGATCATTGGACTGGCAGGGCGGTACCCGCAGGCAGATAACCTGCAGGAGTTCTGGAACAACCTCGCTAATGGAAAAGATTGTATTACGGAGATCCCGGCAGATCGTTGGGATTATCGCCTGTACTTTGATGCCGATAAGGAAAAAGAAGGAAAGAGCTACAGCAAGTGGGGCGGGTTCCTCAACGATGTAGATAAATTCGATCCGTTGTTCTTTAATATTTCTCCGCTCGAAGCGGAGCGGATGGACCCGCAGGAAAGATTGTTCCTGCAATGCGTATATGAAACTATTGAAGATGCCGGTTACACCAGGCATTCATTGGCAACAGATAAAAAGTTCGGCCTGGGCAACCAGGTGGGCGTGTTCGTAGGTGTTATGTACGAAGAGTACCAGTTGTATGGTGCGGAGGAAGTGTTGCAGGGAAGGCCGGTAGCGCTTTGGGGCTTGCCGTCGTCCATTGCTAATCGCGTATCTTATTTCTGCGATTTTCATGGGCCCAGCATGGCCATAGACACCATGTGTTCATCTTCTTTAACCGCCATTCACCTCGCTTGCGAAAGTATTGTACGAGGTAATTGCGAAGTGGCGGTAGCCGGTGGTGTTAACGTATCGGTTCATCCCAATAAATATATTTTTCTCAGTCAGGGCCGCTTTGCCAGCAGCAAGGGGCGTTGTGAAAGTTTTGGCATCGGCGGCGATGGCTATGTGCCCGGTGAAGGCGTGGGCGCTGTTTTGTTGAAACCGTTACACAAGGCCATTGCCGATGGCGATCATATTTACGGGGTAATAAAATCTACCGCCATTAACCATGGTGGTAAAACCAACGGCTATACCGTACCCAACCCAAAAGCACAGGCGGGTGCTATTGCGCATGCATTTAAAGGCGCCGGTATCAACCCCCGCGCCATCAGTTATATTGAAGCGCATGGCACCGGTACTTCACTGGGCGACCCCATAGAGATCGCCGGCCTCAGTAAAGCGATGGAGGAACATACACCTGACCGGCAGTTCTGCGCCATTGGCTCTGTAAAGTCGAATATTGGTCATTGTGAAAGTGCAGCCGGTATTGCCGGTGTAACCAAAATATTGTTGCAGTTAAAGCATCAGCAAATTGTGCCTTCGCTGCATTCCGCCATCTTGAATGAGCATATTGATTTCACGGTAAGTCCGTTCGTGGTGCAGCAGGGCTTGAGCCCGTGGCATCGGCCGGTAATAGGTGTAAACGGACACGCAAAAGAATATGCGCGTTGCGCCGGGATCTCTTCCTTCGGGGCAGGCGGGGCCAATGCGCATCTGGTTATTGAAGAATATATACCTGCAGAACGCTTAATGCTCAACGCCGAACGCGGAACTCGGAATACAGCAACCAACGAACCGGAGCTGATCGTGTTGTCGGCCCTGGATGCGGACCGGTTGAAAGAAAAGGCAAAGCAATTGTTGTCGGCTATTCGCGAGGGAGATGTTTTCTGGAATATGGCTAACCAGTCATTGCGGAACATGGCATACACCTTACAGGTAGGTCGCGAACAACTGGAACACCGGCTCGCCTTTGTTGTACGAACAGTGAAAGAGCTGGAACATACACTGGATGTATTCCTGCAAGGGAAACAGAAAAAGCAGCCGGGTGTATATGAAGGTATCGGTTCAGGTCGTAAGACGGCTACCGCAGATACAACGAACGACAGCCATGTAGTAGCATGGCTCAACGATAAACAATACGACCAGGTGGCAGCCTGGTGGGTGCGGGGTTCGGTCATTAACTGGAATACTTTCTATAAAAATGGAGCGTCACTACAAAGGGTGAGTATGCCGGTTTATCCATTTAAAAAAGAACGGTACTGGATAGAAAAACCGGCCGATCAGCCCGGTGCTTTTCAAACAGGTGACAAACAAACGTCCACTATTCATCCCTTGCTGCATGAAAATATTACGGACCTCACCGGACAGCGGTTCCGCGTAACTTTTACCGGGCAGGAGTTCTTCCTGAAAGACCATTTGGTAAAAGGGCAGAAAGTATTGCCGGCGGCAGCATATCTGGAAATGGTACGCGAAGCGGTTGGGCAGTCCGTGAGATCGTTAGCAATTAACCCTTTCCATATACAAATTAAAAAGATAAACTGGCAGCAGCCGGTGATAGTAACGAATAAAGAAAAGCCGATAGAGATTGAACTATTTGCAGAAGAGAACGGCGACATCATTTTTGAAGTGTACGGCGCCGATATAGAGCATGCTACAGATAGGGAAGTGTATTGTCAGGGCATGGCCGTGCTGCAGGAGCCACATGAACCGGCTTCCATGTATGCAACAGGTATTGCTGCTATTCAACAACAATGTAGCCGGGTGGTGCATAATATAGCCTGCTACGAAGCCTTTGAGCAGATCGGTTTTCAATATGGCCATGCCCATCGCGGGTTGTCAGCAATACATATCGGGAACAACCTGTTGATCGCTAAAGTAGCTACTGCCGCATTGGCGTTTGACAGAAAAGAAAACTTTGTGCTGCATCCCGGTTTGCTCGATGCTGCCCTGCAGGCTACTCTGTGGTGGAATGCTACGGAAGCGAATACGCCGTTGCAAATGTATCTGCCGGTGGCTGTAGAAAGTGTTGACGTGTTTCAGGCGATCCCTGCAGTCAATTGGGTAAGCATCAGCAACAGCCCCATAACAACTGTTGATCATAATAAGCGGGTACTCGATATAGATATTCTTACCGAAGATGGAGCTTGTTGTGTACGCTTGAAGGGAGTGACCTTGCAGGCGCCAACCGCCAAATGGTTATCCGGCTCAACAGAAAATAATTACGAAACCTGGCTGTTATTGCCTGAGTGGAAAGAAAAAGAAGCAGTTATTGCCAATGCCGGTAACCCTTTTAGCAAGCATGTGGTGATTACCGGCGGATTGCATACAATAGAAAAAGCATTGGTGGCGGAATTGCCCGGAACGGAAGTGATTGCACTGGAGGCGTACCGGCCCGATGGATTTACCAGTAATACCCTGCGGGTCTTTGAAAAAGTACAAACGCTGTTAAAAACGAAAGAAAAAGGCCGCATCTTATTGCAGGTATTGATACCCGCTGGTGAAGGCAATATGTATGCAGGTTTGTCGGGCTTGTTAAAAACGGCCCACAAGGAAAACCCGGCATTTGTTGCTCAGGTCATTCGCATTGCCAATGAGGAAACCGTGAGTGCCGTGAAACAACGATTGCACGAGAACATCGGGATGCTGACTGATACGGCCATTCGTTACCACAAAGGTAAACGGGAAGTGCAGGAGTGGACGATACCCAATGAACAGGTGAGGCAGTTGATAGAACTGGGGAACCGGCCCTGGAAAGACCGGGGTGTTTATTTGATCACCGGCGGCGCAGGCGGACTCGGATTTATTTTTGCAAAAGAGATCGCCGGTAATATAAAGAATGCCACCCTGGTACTCACCGGAAGATCAGCGCCGGATAAAAAAGTACAGGAAAAAATACAGGTGCTGCAGCAAGCTGGTGCCACTGTACTGTACAAACGCGCAGATGTAACAGATCACCAACAGGTGCACGCTTTGGTACAATCGATACATGCAGAAGTTGGGACCATCAACGGCATCATTCACAGTGCCGGTGTTTTGCGCGATAATTATATCATCAATAAATCAGCTACAGAGTGGAAGGAGGTACTGGCGCCCAAGATCAACGGCAGTCAATATCTGGATGACGCGACAAAGGAGGAGCCGCTCGATTTTTTTATATTTTTTTCTTCAGTCACGGGGGCTGTCGGCAATGCTGGTCAGGCAGACTATGCCACTGCCAATGCGTTTATGGACGAATGGGCTGCTTACAGAAATTCCCTGGTGGCAAAAGGTTCACGACATGGGCACACCCTCTCCATAAACTGGCCGCTATGGGAGGAAGGCGGAATGACGGTTGATAAAGAAACCACCGATTATTTGTTTGAGACCATGGGCATGGTGCCCTTACCAGTGAGAGATGGCATTGATGCCTTGTATCGCGCTTTTGTTTTAAAACAAAGCCAGGTAATGGTGATCAAAGGCGATCAACAACGGATCGATAAAATGATCGTTCAGCCTGAGCATGTGACCCCTACAAAAACGACAGAACAACGTACGGCAACAACTACAGGCGATCAGGCGCCGGAAGCCGTTCTCGATTATTTTAAGAAGTTATTGTCTTCGGTTATCCGGTTGCCGGTAGACAAGATAAGGCAGGATGTTGAAATGGAACATTACGGCATCGACTCGGTGATGGTGATGAAGATGACCGGTAAACTGGAAAAGGTTTTTGGAACGTTATCAAAGACCCTGTTATTTGAATACCAGACCATACAGCAATTGGCGGGCTATTTTTGGGAAGAACATCCTGAAAAGATACAGGAGGTTTGTGGATTGCAGCAAGCCGCTCCCGCTGACATTACAGCCGTACAGCCCGATACAACAAAGGGACTTTCTGAATTGCTCAAAGCAGCACGACCTGCACATCGTACTATTATGCCAGTCACAACTACTATACAGCAGCCGGCGAAAAAAGCAGCCGGTACACTCGATATTGCCATCATTGGCGTAGCCGGTAAATATCCGCAGGCAGATAACCTGCAAGAATTTTGGCAAAACCTGATCAATGGAAAAGATTGTGTTACGGAAATACCCGCCACGCGTTGGGACCTGAACCTGTACTACGACGCCGATAAGAATAAAGCGGGCAAAACCTACAGCAAGTGGGGTGGCTTTATCAATGGAGTAGATGAGTTTGATCCGCTGTTCTTCAATATCTCTCCCCGCGAAGCGGTGTTACTGGATCCGCAGGAGCGCCTGTTCTTACAGTGCGCCTATCAAACCATGGAAGATGCCGGTTACAATAGAGAGACCATCGCCATTGGTGAAGGAGAAGCGAAGGATAGAAGTATAGGCGTGTATGTGGGCGTGATGTATGAAGAGTATCAATTGTTCGGATTACAGGCAAATGAAAAGGGCGATAGAACGGCTTTGTTCGGCATTCCTTCTTCAATCGCCAACCGCGTTTCGTACTTCTACAATTTCAGCGGGCCCAGTATGTCGGTGGATACGATGTGCTCGTCTTCGTTAACGGCTATTCACCTGGCCTGTATGGCCATACAAAATGGCGATTGCCGGGCAGCCATTGCAGGCGGTGTTAACGTTTCTATTCACCCGAATAAATATTTACTGTTGGCGCAGGGGAAATTTATTTCCGGTAAAGGGCGTTGCGAAGCCTTTGGTATGGGGGGCGAAGGTTATGTACCGGCTGAAGGCGTGGGCGCCGTGTTGTTGAAACCGCTCGCCCAGGCGCTGGAAGATGGCGATCATGTGTATGGCGTAATAAAAGCAACCGCTATTAATCATGGTGGTAAAACCAATGGGTATACGGTGCCGAACCCCAATGCGCAGGCTGCGGTAATAAAGAAAGCATATCAACGCGCAGGCATTGATCCCAGGACCATCAGCTATATGGAAGCACATGGTACCGGTACGGCGCTTGGTGATCCCATTGAGATGACCGGACTGAAAAAAGCATTTCGCGAATTTACCGCCGACAATAGATTTTGTGCCATCGGTTCGGTAAAATCAAATATGGGGCATGCGGAAAGTGCTGCCGGTATTGCCGGTCTTACAAAAATATTATTGCAGTTAAAACATAAACAACTTGCGCCTTCTTTACACTCGCAGGTATTAAACCCGAATATTGATTTTGATAACAGTCCTTTCATTGTGCAACAAGAATTGGCCGAGTGGAAAAGACCGGTGATAGCGCAGAACGGTAAAATGATAGAAGGTGTAAGAAGGGCCGCAATATCTTCTTTTGGCGCCGGAGGCGCCAATGCGCATATTATTATTGAAGAAGCCGAGGGTCAGGGGATAGAGCCGGTACAGGTACAACCGCAGAACACCACCTCAACGGAGCCGGTGATCGTGTTACTCTCCGCTAAAAACGTCAAAACGGGACACCAGTTGGTTCGACAGCTGCTGGATGCTATTCAGTTACAGCAACTGCAGGATAAGGACCTGGTGGATCTGGCCTTTACCCTGCAAACCGGCCGCGATGCGCTGGAAACAAGGTTGGCATTGGTGGTGAGTTCAGTAAGGGAATTAACAGAACGCCTCACGGCCTTTATCAATAACGAAGAAGATACAGAAGGCATATATCATGGAAGAATTGAACGGGATACTTCAGCGATCAGCCTGTTTACCGATGACCAGGAATTACAGGAAGCGATCGGTAAATGGATAGAACGTAAGAAATACAACCGCCTGTGCCATGTTTGGGTAAAAGGGGTAGCGGTGAACTGGATGCAGTTGTACACATCGCAACCGGTAAAGCCCAAAAGAATATCATTGCCCGGTTATCTTTTTGCAAAAGAGAAGTATTGGGCGCCCAATGGCAATATTGCCTATGCACCCGCTGTGGCACAACCGAACGTGGTTGTGCGCCAGCCGGAGCCGGTTATGGTACAACAACCCCAGGAAGAACCTTATCAATTGCTGACGTATGAAGAACTATGGCTGGAGCAATCCTTTTCCCAGGCTATGGCCAACCGGAGATCAACCAATACGCCGGCTATAAAAAGATTGGTCTGTTTTCTGTCCGATGCTAACAGGCAGGCACAACTA
>DASUVL010000197.1:0-6182 GCA_036379015.1 Niastella sp. | reverse complement strand
TTGCCTTCTACATCGTTTCGATTTCCCTTGCGGGCGCCGTACTGGGTGAATTCTGCCACCAGCGATTCTGCATAACGCATAGAGATACCTGCGTTCTTTCCTTTACTGAAATGCAGCGTTACATAAGCATTGGTTAAAAAGGTTTGATCGAGTATCAATATGGCCGTTGTATTCGCCGGTATGGTAACAGCGGTTTTACTGGCAGGGAAGCCGGCAGGTACAGAAATGCCGGATGCTTTGCGACAAACAGCTATGCGTTGATCGCTTAATTCCATGGCCGGTAGCTTTGAGGGCACCAGCATCCAACCAAACCCATCTGATAAACCTTTTGGCTGTCCGCCGAAGAGCTGGTTGGCAAAGGGCCATTTGCTTTCATCGAAATTGGCAGACATCCAATGGTTCACTGTTTTATTTCTGTCTACAAACTCGCCAACGCTTGCAGCAAAAAATCCTGCTATGGGGTGATAGGCATTATCCCGGAAGCATTTCCAGGTGTTATTGGTGTTGAGTTTTTCTTCTGTCAATGAGTTACCCTGTACAATAAACGCCGTGCGAAAACTAAACTGTGCTTCTGGCCGGTAATCTGCTTCATTCCATACGATAGCTGAGACCATGTTTTTTCCGGCAACCAGGTAAGGCGCCAGGTCAACCGTTTCATAATTCCAGTTGTATAGATCACCCCTTGCCGGGCCAAGCGACACCAGCACTTCGTTAACAAATAATTTATAACGATTGTCGGCCGAAACATGAATGATAAAATTAGCTGGCCTGGCTGCCAGTTCAAGCTGTTTACGGAAATAGTACACCCCGTATTCTCGTCCTTCATCGCCGGGCGCCGCAATCCAGTTGGCATTCCACGTAGCAGGCAATGGCCCGGTTGTTTTTACCAACGGCGGCATCGCGTTCACAGATCTGCTGGAAAACAGTGTCAATAATGCGGCGATAAGAAGAGAAAAGGATTTCATCTGTGAATACTTTTTGTTTTTTGATGAGGGTTGATCTGTAAGGTGGACATTCGATGGCTGACCTGTCAGGAGCACAAGTCCACCTGACAGGTCAAGCTAATGCAGTGCACCTTACAGGTCAGTCCTGGTTGTTCACTGAAGCAATACTTTCACTACCTGGCTATGATCTTCATCCTGCACCTGCAGAAAATAAGTTCCGCGGTTTAGCCATGCCGGTAGGTTGATGGTCAACGTGGCAGCAGGATTATTGACCGCCATCCGGCTGGTATAAACGGCCTGACCCGTTGTATTCCGCAATACCAGGTTCGCCTGCCGGCCTGTAAATCCTTCGAGCGCAACCATAATGCAATCGCGGGTGGGATTGGGATATGCCGTACACTTTCTGCCGAAGCGGTGTTTGCTACCAGGCGGGTAGGTATACACGCCGGATAAAGTAATGCCGGAGTCGATGCGGGCCAATGGCACGCGAATGCCACGCGGACGATAGTAATCAGGATTAAACCCGTTGTTGATGCAATGAGGCAGGCAGTTGCTAAACGTATTGATATCGTACGTGATGAGGATCTCGTTCCTTGTATTGATGTATTCAGGATGAAGCGCCGGGGCATAGAAGAAAGGCGTATGGCCTAATTCGTTGTCTGGTATAGTATACAGTACTTTTCTGTCAGTGAAAGGTCCGGTGATGTTGTTGCTGGTAGCTACATAAATACGGGTGCCGGCATCGCAGCTTACACTGAATTCAGTACTAAGCGCCACATATTTATTGCGCACTTTGGCTACGTAAACGCCATTGGAAGCGCCTGTGGTAATAGGGACGATATGAGCAATAGCCGTATCCCAGGCCGAGCCATTCCAGAATGACCAGTGCGCACGGGGATTGTTTTTTGGAAAACGCGCCACTACAATATTACTGGTGATAAAAGCGCCCTGTATGCCCCAGGTGTATATATAGTTGTCCGGCTCAGTGGTATGGAAGCCCACGCCAAAAGTAATATCATTAAAACTTGGGAGGGCATCGAAGCCCGTTACGGTAAGGCCGGGCATTACCATTTTACCAATGAAGTCGTTGCCGCCCCTTGTAAAACCAAGTCCCTCGTTAGAGTTCTTAATATTGCTGTTATACACATATACAGTATCCCCATACTGGTAACCACCGGTTGGCCAAAGCAGATAGTTGTCATCGGTATTATTCTTAAACAGACTGGGTATACCCGGGCCGGTGCCGATTCGCGTGCTGGTGGCTGGCCAGTTCCAGTTGCCCAAAGGTTGCACAAGGGCGGCGTTCCTTACCTGGAAAAGACAGGGTATAGTACCAGACATTGTATCGAGATGATCAATATAGCTATCGTTCATTGCCCAAAGGACTCGTCCGTCTGAGAGCGGGATGGTGAGCGCACCATCACTGGCGATCCAGCCGCTTTTCCGGTCAAAGAAACCGGTCACCAGCGGATCTTTGTAAATGCCGGCATTGCCGGGAATAGTCGTGTTGGGGCGGTACATCATATCCGGTACCGGGGAAACGTACGCCAGGGCGTCCTGGGTGCCGGTGAACAATAATCGAAACTGGTAGATCGAATCCTTCGATAAAGACGTAGTGGGTTTTATACACCATTCATATTCCTTTTTGGTACCCGCGTTTACCGTGTCGGTGAACTGAAAGGTGCTCACCAGTACCTTTCCACCGGCGAATGTGCCCGCCCCATCATCCCGTACCTGGGTGGTGGTCGGCTGTCCGTCTACGACATAGGAGCTGGAGCCCGCCATTACAAAATCACGTCCGGTAATGGTGTTGGAGATCATGGTCCAGGCACCTGCACTGCCTCGCTGGTATTGAAGATTAACTACCCCGATCTCCGTATTCACCAAACTGTTGTATACCTCTATGCGAAGCCGCAGCGGAACGCCTGCCGTAAAGGGCAGGGTAGCGGGGAAGTCCTGCGGCGCGTGCCACGTAGCCTTGCTTTCAGATGCATCGTCTTTACGCCAGCGCCAGTGGGCCTGACTAAAGTTGGCAATAACCTGGCTGCTGGTTGCAAGCAGCAGCAGGCAGAACACCCATAATTTTTTTGATCTCATGTTAATTTGGTTTTCTGGTTTATGATAATGGTTAGGAAGAGAAAGAACAAACAGATATAGAGAGGCAGCCCGGGATAACAGACCGCCATGGGTTGGATATTATTGGGGCGTATGGTGACCAGGGAGGCGTCGTTGATGCGACCGGAAGCGCTCACCAGGCCGCACCTTCCATGGTTGCTGTTGATGGCAAGGTCTTTACGGGTTTCCACGGCCCGGAGCCGGGCATTGTAAAAGTGACTGGCTACGAGGTGGGTATTTCGAAACCACCCGTCATTGCTCAGGTTCAGCAGATATTGCGCACCGTGAGCCACGGTGGACGCGGCGGCTGCGGGCAGCGCCGATTCATTACATATCAGGATACCTGCTTTTCCATAAGGCGTTGGCAGGGGCCAATCGCTTTTGCCGGGCAATACCGAATAGCCGTTTGCGGAAGAGAACGGCAGTAACCAACCGTTCCAGGGTTGTTCAACCAGCAGCAGCGGGGTCTGTTTATCATAACGGCCTGCCAGTTTACCGCCGGGCAGTATACAGTAAGCCGAGTTCCCGACAACCTCATCTGTTACGGCAGTATTCATACCTATTACGTGCGTAACCTGCATGGGGTCGCTGTGGTGGAACAACTCACGAATCAGGTCATCGTTCGGTGACCAGGTCCATGGAATAGCGGATTCTGACCACAGGATCAGGTTGGGTTGTTGTGCTACGCATGCGCGTTCCTGTTTTAGCAACTGTTGCACCAGGGCATTGCCGTTGACGGCATCCCATGGCATCTCCGGTGGAATATTTTGTTGCAGAATAGATAGTTTGAAAGTGTACGGGTGATGTTCAACAGACCGTTCGAATGCAACCAACAGGAACCAGCCCCAGCACATATAGGCAATAAACAGGGAGAGCGGAAGCAATAACTTTTTCCAGTGGCGGCTTACAATGGTCTTTGCGATCAGCGCATTGACCAATACCACCACAAAGCTAAGTCCGGTAACGCCTATTACCGACGCTGCCTGTATGGCATACAGGTTGGCTGAAAGCGCGTTGCCCATATGGAAGAGGAACCAGGGCAAACTGCCGGCCGCCCATTGCAGCATGGTTTCGGCGAGCACCCATATGGAGGCTATGTATAAAGGATTAGAAAATCGAAATACGATCCATAACACGGTGCCACAGCCGATGGAGAAAAGCAGCACGCATATAAGAAAGAGCGCAACGCCGTAAGCCACGTGAGCGCCGGTAAAAGCATGCACACCGGGGACCATCCAGGCAAAGGCGCAGGAGGCGAGGGTGGCGCCCATGATGAGGCCGGTGCGAAAAGGTGTGGGATGAGGATGGTTAAGAACTGGTACCAGTAGTGGCACTAAAGCTATCCAGGCAAGAAAAAACACGGCATACTGCACAGCAATAAAGAGGCACAGGCCCGAAATAATAGCTCCGAGTGTTGGCGTATAGCGATTCATATGCAAGCAGTCGCAGGTGTGAGAAAAACTAAAAGTAAGTGCTAAAACTTGATTTATTCGATAGTTTAAATACTTTTTTGCCTGCTGTAATTTGTGCTATGGTAAAATAGTACTACTGATGTGAGCTGTTTTTACGGGTGCAAAGGAAGAGAGTGATCAGCCCGGTGAGTATCCAGCCCAGGGCAAGAACCTGTGCCTGGCTTACACTCCAGTGGCCGATGGTATAGCGGGGATTAATGCGAATGAATTCAATGGTGAAGCGTTCGGCACCGTTAAGGATGGCAAAATAGGCGAAGAGAACACCCGGTTTTTTTATGTGGCGACGAAGCATCCAAAGGAGAAAAAACAGGCAAAGACAGATGATGGCCTCGTAAAGCGGAGTGGGGTACACCGGTATTGGCAGTATCGTGCAGTTGTTGCCAACGCAGCCCGGCATATAAATACCCTGATGAATACTGTTATGCGGGTAACGATAAGCCCAGAGCCATTCGGGAAGCCACCGGAGCCAGTGGGGCAGCGGGTTTTGGTTGATGATACCCCAGTCGCCATCACCCGCCGTATGACAGCCGATCCTTCCAATGGCATAAGCCAGCATCATGCCGGGGCTGCCAATATCAACAGCGATGGCAGCACGAATACCGTGGCGTTTGTTGATGTACAAATAAGTGAGCGTGCCTGCTATCAATGCGCCATAATAATTGAGGCCGTTGAACCGTGCCACGGTTTCGAACCGTGATACGGTTATTTGCCCAATCGTTTCCAGTTTGGCAAATAGAATGGCTCCCGCAAAACCAAACAAGCCACAATACAGTAACAGTTGGTCCATCAACTGGTAAGGGTGCATCTGCCTGGTTACCGGGGTGGGCGGTGATTGGCGTTTGGCTATTAGCCAGGCGGCCAGTCCTGCTATGAGACCGCCAACGAGATGGCCGCGCATGGAAAAGACAAAATCCGGGGGATTGCCCATGTACAAGCCGCGGTGTTGCCACCAGTAAACGAGTTTGGCGCCGGCGATGAAACCTGTTAAGGCCCAGGTGAGCGGGTGCATGTTGCGGGCGGTCCAGGGAAAGGGATAGATAAGACCCTCGGCTTCTTTTCGTCGATACTCAGCACGGAATGTAATATAAGCGGCGGCAAAAGCCAGGAGCAGGAAAATTCCAAACGGGGCAATCATCGGTACTATTATAACATTGTTTATTTTATGTAAGGTAGAAAAGTATATAAAAAAGATAACGAAAACGGTTATTCTTTATACATTTAGTCTGGCTACAACGATTTGCCTTTGATATAAAGCCAATTTTTAAAGGCGCTTGATCGCTTTAATTTTTAACCCTAATTGCTTGTATATGAGAATAAAACCATCGTCCCGTTACTACAGGGTACCCATTCACAATGACTGCCATCACTTACTTATCACGCACCGCTCCGGGTGTTTTAGTCTGGATAACTTTTTGAGCCAATTGGCCAACTTAAACCCCCTGATGGAGCCGCTTTTTTCAGTCCGGGCAAAATTTCTTTTCACCATTTCAGGCCTTAAAACATGTACAATTTTACCATATACCCAGCAAAAGAGGGGGAAAGTCTCTTGTCCATGGGCGAGTGTCGAAGCCCGCGAACGAGTCAGCCAACACTTCTCCCGCACCTTCAAAAGCGCCATATGATGAAAAAACTTGCCTTAATCGTGCTCCTG
>DASUVL010000196.1:0-9843 GCA_036379015.1 Niastella sp. | reverse complement strand
ATTTTATTAAAAAATGGAAAATATTTGTAATGTGAAAGGTGTGGACTCAATTACACGCGATCATGAAAAATAATTTCGTCGCTCGTATTATGCACCTGTTTCTCGCGTTCAACCGACATGGCTTTAATAGAATGGATGCTGACGTTGAGTTCGTACCCGATGAGCAATACCAATGAATTAATATAAATTATGATCATTAACACTAGGATGGTGCCTATTGAACCATATAATGCATTGTATTTACCAAAGTTATTTACAAAGAGGGAAAAGCCCAACGTGGTCAGGATGCTTAAAAAAGTGGCCAGTATGGCGCCTGGTGATGTCAGCTTCCATCGTTTTTGTATGGCCGGGGCATATTTATAAATAAATGCAATGGCATAAAATATGAGGCTAACGAGTAACAACCACCTGATGACGCCGAGAACGTTCAGTACGAACTGACTTTTTATACCCAGCATTTTCAAAACAGCACCCTGGAATATCAATAATAGCACACAAGCCAGTATTAACCCCATGATGATAATAGTGAGCTTAATGGCCACCATACGTGCATTTAATCCGGTACGTTTTTCAAAACCAATATAATTCTTGTTGAAAGAACGCATCAATCCCATCATACCGTTGGAGGCAAAGAAGATCAGCAACAGGAAGCCGAACGACAACAACGCAATATGATCGTCTTTAAAAAAGCTGTCCACGAAGCTGATAATACCTTTGTTATAGGTATCGGCTGGTATAATATCGCGAATAATAGTATGCAATTGCCGTTTTACCTGCCCTCTGCGAATGAAAGGCAGCTGCGGTATCAACGTGAATAAGAACAAACACGAGGGCGGAATGGACATTATAAAGTTATAGGATATGGCCGATGCTCTTTCGGTTAATCCCACCCGGCGTACCTGTTCTTTAAAAAACATGATCACATCGTACAGCGGCACGCCTTCAAATCCGGGCAAAAGTATTTTCTTACTTTTTTCCGATAAAAAGCGAATAGGGGGGGAGTTTGATATAATGCGTTCTACGTTCATTTAGGCGTTTCAATATCGTCCTGTGCGGCTGCTCTTTTCTGTTGTTCTACATCCTGTGCTTTCTGAAAATCTTTTGCTTTTACCAGGTGCTGTTCATATGTTTCACTAAACACATGACGCCCCGAAAAATCACTTTTGGCTACAAAATAAAGATAATTTGTTTGCGCTGATCGTAAAACTGCATCCAGGGTTTGCAGGGAAGGTGTACAAATGGGGCCCGGTGGCAACCCAACATTCATATATGTATTGTATGGCGATTCAACGGTAAGGTACTTCAAATAAATGCGCTTCAGGCTAAAATCACGCATGGCAAATTTGATGGTAGGGTCGGCCTGTAATTTCATGCCCTTGTGTAACCGGTTCAGGTATACACTGGCAATGGTGTCTTTTTCATCGAGCGACTGGGTTTCTTCTTCTACAATGGAAGCCAGCGTATAGGCCATAGCGGGTGTAAGACCGAGATTACGCGCCTGCTGACGCCTTTCTTCTGTCCAAACTCTTTTGTATTCGTTGTAAAACTTATCAAATATGGTATGTAAAGGGGCACTCCAGAAGTAGGTGTAGGTATTGGGGTATATCATAGCCATTACCGTATTGGAATCGAACCCAAACGGCTGCAGGGAGTCGGCATTTGACAAATAGTTCAATACCTCCAGTGAATCTATTTCCATTTTGCGCCCCAGGAATCCCGCGAGGTTTTCTTTGGTGCGCAGCTTGGTAATAATGAGTTTTACCGGCTTCTGCGTGCCATTGCGTAACAGCCGGGCAATATCCATGAGGCTCATGCCTTGCTTTAATTCATACCGTCCGGCTTTAAGCTTTTCCGGTACGCCCAGTTTAGTACTAAGCAGATCAAATGCGGCTGGATTATTTACCAGGTTGCTGTCGCGAAAAGTTTGTAATACTTCGGGCCAGGTGGCGTGGCCGGTACGTATGTAGAGGTATTTTGTTTTTTCGGGAAACGCGGTATTGGCTGTAAAAAACTGCCAGCCGGCATAGGTGCCAGCCAATACTGCTATAATCAGAACGCTTATTACCAGTTTTCTGAACATGGGATATAGATTAATTTTTTATCATCTTTGGTTCTTTTCCTATCTGTATTGTGCAAGAACTATGCTAATCGTCAATGGTCAATGGTCAAAGGTCAATGGGCTCACGAAATTTCTGCTTCTCTAATTAGTTATTAGCCTCGCGAATAGGGTTCTATTCACCATTCACCATTGACCATTCACCAAAGTAAATAAAAAAACCCTGCCTTTAAAAGACAGGGTTCAGCTATTTTTTACAATATTATTATTTCGCCGGAGGCGGTGTTTGTTGTTGTAAAGGTGAGCCATTGGAAGGAGCGGGGGCTGATGCTCCCGGACGGGCATTTACCGGTTCCCGGCTATTGACTTTACCCTCGGGGATAAAAAATGCCGAAAACAAACATAATAGGGCAATAGCGATCGCCATAACCCAGGTGCCTTTTTCCAGTACATCGGTTGTTTGTTTTACGCCCATGAACTGAGAATTGAAACCGGCAATATTTCCGGCCAATCCGCCGCCTTTGGGGTTTTGGATAAGGATAAACAACGCGATGGCTACGCTAGTTATTATAATAAGTACCAGGAACAAATAAATCATTTCACTGTGCTTTTAATTGTGCAATTCTGCCCGCAAAATAAGTGCTTTTGCCGGGATTAAGCAAACTTAATTTCTCGTATACCCGAATCGCTTTGGTGGCATTTCCCTGCTTGGCCCATACTTCGGCCATAGCTTCGGTCAACACTTCTTTTTCCTCAACCGAATGTTCTGCAATACGTTGGATACTTTGGTTAGTAACCTCGTCAATCGACGTAGTGGAATCTATGGGACCGATGCGTTTCATACTACGCAGCCAGTCGGTAAAGCTTTTTAACTGTTTGCCCAGCTTGTCTTTTAACTCTTCCTGCATCAGTTTAATACCCTGGGAAGCAAAATAGTCGATGGTGTGGTACGATTCAAAGATCGGTTCCCCCAGGTCAACGGTGGTTTTGCCTTCCCGGCTGGCAGGCGTGAAACTAAATGATTTAGACAGCAAGGGTTCGGGCGTGGTCTCTACCGGTTCCTCGGAAATGGCTTCCGCGGGCGTATCGGTAGTGCCTGCTACCTCACTCACGGGTTGGTCTGCTTCCGCAACAATGGCCGCCGTTTCTTCTGCAGCAATAGTTTCGGTAACCTCCTCAACAGGTTGTTCTTCAGCAACAATTTCAGGGGACGCTGTTTCCTCCCCGGCTGCTGCGGCTTCCTCAACCAACGTAGTTTCTGCTGCGGGGGCGTCAGTAATTACTTCTGCCGGTGCTATTTCTTCAGCAGGTGGCGCTTCTGCAATGGCTTCTGCCGCTGCCTCTTCTACTGCCGGTGGTGTTTCTTCAATGGCCGGAACAATGTCATCGATCTCTTCAGCCAACGCTATTTCCTGTGCAGTTACGTCCACTGCCGGAACGATATCATCCGCTTCTTCTTTAACAACAGCGGCTTCTGTTGTTTCCAGCCCGGAAACCTCCGCTGCACTTGCTGCCGTCGTCAACACTTCCTCAGTAATACTTACCGCATTTGCGGCCGCTTCTGCTGTATTTTCTTCAGCCAGCTGGCTGCTTTCTGCAATAGCTACTGCCGAAGCTGTTTCTGTTGTTGCATTATCCGTTTCCTGTACAGGGGCGGTATCGGTTGTCTGTTCTCCGGTAGCTTGCTCCACCAACGACCCGTCTTCATTTACAGTCAGGCCTTTCTCCTGTTCGTCTGCCACTATTTCTTCGGGAACGGGTGTTGTTGTTTCTTCTGCTGTCGGTTGTGTATTTTGTTCAGCCGCTTCTGGTATAGCAGCTTCATTTGTTTCTGATGCCTGTATAACCGGTTCCTGTTCTTTATTTTCTTCTGGTTGTTCCGCTGGTTTGGTACTGATACTGGCTGGCGCCGTTTTGGGCATTTGAACCACGATCCTGAAACCTGGTTGCTGAGCCGGTTCTTCTGCTTTTACCGGCAGGGCAGGGGCTTCTTCTTTATGATCTAATTGCCAGCGCAACCACAACGCATTATGGAAGTACAGGGAAGCCTGTTCGCTTTGTTCATAATGATTATATGAACCGCTGTCTTTTAGCTTTTGAGCATAAAGGAATTGTCCAACGGCAGCATAGGGATAATCATCAGTGAACTGTTTCAGTTCCTGTACAGTTACCTGCTCAAAAGAGTCTTTATCAAAAAGATGTTTTACCAGCGTTTGGATGTGATATTGCATGTACCCAGGTTACCAGTTTGAAAATATACGATTGAAAATTTCATCCACCACGTTCTTGATGATGGTTTCATTTAATTGGGCCTCTGCCTGAGTCAATGTCAGACTGGCCGAAAAGTCGAAGTTACGGGAAACATCGGCTTCAAAGTTCTTTGATGGGTCTAAGTTGTTTCTAAAATTTAAATGTACAGTTACTGTCAGCCGCTGGCTGGCTGCTTGCTGGTTCGCAACACCTGCTGTTGTTACTGAGTAATCGGTGACCTTGCCGCCGATATCATAGTGCGTATCTTCGGTCTGCACGCCGGTTAACCTGGTTTGGTTAATGATCTTCTGCTTTAATCTTTCTGTTAACTGCGGGCTCAATTGCGGGTTAATGTACCGGGCCCGGTTCTCGAAATAAGTTACCCGGAAGGTTTTTACCTCTTTGGGAATAGAGCCGATGTCTTTGAATGTATAGCAACCGGTAAACAAAAAAGCAACGGACAACAGGCAACAGATCAAAAGCGTTGCAGGTTTCAGGTTCCATGTTCCAGGGCGTAGAACCTTGTAACCTGAAACCTGTAACTTGTAACCGGTAACTGGTAACCGGTATCTATCATTCCTTGATATCATATTCTTTTAGTTTGCGATACAACGTCCTTTCACTGATACCCAGATCAAGGGCCGCATCTTTGCGTTTGCCTTTATGTTTTTTAAGCGCTTTTTCAATAAGTTCTTTTTCTTTATCCATGATGTTCAGCGACTCATCAATTTCCTCGTGATGATGAATATCCTCATTGTCGTGATGGATCATCACCGGCTGTGCCGGAGCATTACCTGCCGGCTGCTGCATGTAGGTGGCAGGTAACAATTCCTTTGTCTTCAATTCATTTAACAAGGATTGATTTTGCCCGTTTGTACCCGGATTTTGCAGAATATCTACAAACATCTTTTTCAGCTCGGTCACATCTTTCTTCATATCAAAAAAGAGCTTGTAAAGGATCTCTCTTTCATTGGCAAATTCATGACCATTGGCTACCGGGTTGCCTGAACCATGTGCCAGTACGGGCAGCCGGTTCATATCGCGATTGGGCAAAAAGCGTTTCAGTTCCTGGGCCGACACCAGTTTATCGGTCGCCAGCACAGAGATCTGTTCTGCAATATTCTTTAATTCACGCACATTACCGGGCCAGGGATAATTAATTAACACATCTTTTGCCTCGTCATCTAACTGTACCGGTGTGGTTTTATAGCGCTCTGCAAAGTCAACACAAAACCGTCTGAACAGGAGGGGAATGTCTTCGGGCCGGTCGCGCAGGGACGGCACCCTGATGGGAACGGTGCTCAACCGGTAATACAGATCTTCCCTGAACCTACCATTTTGGGTGAAAGTGAGCAGGTCTTTATTACTGGCGGCAATCACCCGTACATCGGTTTTCTGAACTTTGGAAGAACCTACGCGAATGTATTCCCCGGCTTCCAATACCCGCAACAGGCGGGCCTGGGTACCGAGCGGCATTTCGC
The DNA here is from genome assembly GCA_036379015.1 of Niastella sp. Classification (GTDB taxonomy): domain Bacteria; phylum Bacteroidota; class Bacteroidia; order Chitinophagales; family Chitinophagaceae; genus Niastella. Next base: position 4,056 of record DASUVL010000196.1, on the reverse strand, counting down.
CAATTTCATCCAGGAAAATGGTACCGCCGTTCACTGTTTCAAAATAACCTTTACGGGCATCCACGGCGCCTGTAAAAGACCCTTTCTCGTGACCAAACAATTCCGAGTCAATGGTGCCTTCGGGAATGGCCCCACAGTTAACAGCAATAAAAGGATTGTGTTTGCGCGCCGATAATGAATGAATGATAACTGAAAATGCTTCTTTACCAACTCCGCTTTCTCCGGCAATAAGCACGGTGAGGTCTGTATTGCTCACCTGTACTGCTACCTGCAAAGCAAAGTTCAATGCAGGGGAGTTACCAATAATGCCGAACCTGTTTTTGATACTTTGAATATCCACTTGACTACTAATTTTTTCAGATACCCTCTGCTGTTATCATTGATAATTTTGCATGAAGGTGATCCGGATTATTTTAATCAGGGCCTGGCCCCGTACGTATTGATTAATAAAAACGCCCTTGAGAGGCTATAGGGCCGGTTTGACCATTTTGTCAAACTGATAGTTTCAATGCTTCGTTACAATCAGGCAAGGGTTGAAACTAATTTCTTTCAACTGGTTTGAAAGATGATCGTGAAACCGAAGCCGCTGCTTTCTTTCATCTGCCAGCTGCCGAACTGTTTCACGCGTATTTATTCTGTGGCTGTTCTTTAATGTGGTCTCCTTTTTTCTTTTAGATGAATGCCTGTCTGTTAATTAGATCCTTTCTATTGATTCAATTTTACCTATTAACGTACCACCAGTGCAATCATACACTTTAACCATTACGTAACTGCCTTTGTTCAGTGGATGGTTTTCTTTTGGAAAAACAACTACTTTACTCTGACTGGTACGTCCTGACCAATGCTGGTCGCTACGTTTACTATTATTTTCTATCAGTACTTTAACTGTTTTACCAATATCCAGCAGGTTACTCTCGCGGCTCAGCGCATTTTGCAGTTGTACGATCTCGGCCAGCCGCTTTTTCTTCACTTCTTCAGGTATATCATCTTTATACCGGCGGGCTGCCAGGGTACCCGGGCGCTCGCTGTAAAAGTACATATAACTCATATCGTATTTGCTATACTGCATAATACTGAGGGTATCCTGGTGGTCTTCTTCCGTTTCGGTGCAAAAACCGGCAATGATATCTGAGCTGATGCTGCAATCGGGCATTATTTCCCGGATGCGATCAACTTTGGCCATATACCATTCGCGGGTATAGGTTCTGTTCATCAGTTGCAGAATGCGGGAAGAACCGCTTTGTACCGGCAGGTGAATATATTTACAGATGTTCTCAAACTTCGCCATGGTGAACAACACTTCGTCGGTAATGTCTTTCGGATGCGAAGTAGAAAAGCGAACGCGTAAGGAAGGATCGATCAATGCCACCATTTCGAGCAGGTTGGCAAAGGTGACCGGGATCCCATGGTTCATACCGCCAATACCAGGTGAGGAGCCATTTTCATTATTTTCTGGAACCCAGTAGTAGCTGTCCACATTCTGGCCCAGCAGCGTTACTTCTTTATATCCTGTATTAAAAAGGTGTGTACATTCTTTAACAATAGAATACGGGTCGCGACTGCGTTCGCGGCCCCGGGTAAAGGGCACTACGCAAAACGTGCACATATTATTGCAACCTCGCATGATACTCACAAAACCCGATACGCCATTACTATCTAAACGAATGGGGGAGATGTCGGCATAGGTTTCTTCCCGGCTTAACAACACATTCACTGCTTTCTGGCCGGTTTCGGCTTCAGCGATCAGTTCAGGCAGGCTGCGGTAAGCGTCGGGGCCTACCACCATGTCAACCAGCTTTTCTTCTTCCAGTAATTTTCCCTTTAACCGCTCGGCCATACAACCCAATACCCCGATCAGGGCGCCGGGATTGTGTCTTTTAGCTTTGCGCAGTTCGGTAAGGCGCTTGCGCACGGTTTGCTCGGCTTTTTCGCGAATAGAGCAGGTATTTACAAGTATCAGGTCGGCTTCCTCAAAGTTGCGGGTAGCGCCGAATCCGTTTTCATTCAGGATGGAAGCTACGATCTCGCTATCGGCAAAATTCATTGCACAACCGTAGCTTTCGATATAGAATTTTTTATTATACGCAATAGGGTCACTCACAAATGGGGCATAGGCCTCTCCCTGTTTGCCTTCCTCGTGCATCGTATGATTCGTCTGCTCTAACATCAACAATTCTGTTTTTGGGATGGCAAAGATAGCCAAAAAAGGGTAAAAATGACAGGTTGACACCCCCCAACCCCCTAAAGGGGGGAGGAAAGTCAGTACCCCCAGCCCCCTAAAGGGGAAGGGAAAGCCAGTTCAAAGCTCTGAGTTTGTAGTTATCAGTTATCAAGGTTCAGGGTCGGTTACCCCCCTTTAGGGGCCGGGGGTTTCCCCAATAAAACATACCCGTAGGTTTTATTGCCTATTTCGCGGGCCTTTTTGGGAAACAGTTTTATGAAGAGGTTCAGGGGAAATTTGAAGGGTGGCAAGTGGCGGCCAATGCGATCCCCTTCGTCGAGGAGATAAATATTTTCATGCACCTTCCAGCCGTGACTGGTAAAAAAGGCGATGGGGTCTTCTACATTAAATTGCAGGGGTGCGTTGGTGAGTATTTTTTTCAGATCGGTAGCACGCCGGTGGTGGCGCAATCCACCATGATAATCCATTATCCAGTAATAAAAGGCAGGTATGGCAAAAATATCCTTTGATAACTGAGCACCCTGTTCGTTGGTAAGATATCCTACCACTCCTTCCGTAATAATAAGGGCCCTTTTCGTTTCGGCGCCCAGCCGGGCAAAGATTGTTTTTCGTTCCTGATCATTGGAAAGATCAACTGCTATGCGTAGCAGGAGGCAAGCCGGTTTTTCATTTTCAAGCAATGGGGTTTTATATTCGATCATGCTGGGAAAATCTACTTCCACCCAACGCAGGTTAACCGGCAACCGCATCCGGTATGGCCTTGTATCTAACCCGGCGCCTAAATTAATAACGGTGTCGATACCCCGTTCAACGCCCAAATTAATAAGCCGGTCGATACCGGTGGTGCGGGTAACCATGGCAAAGGCCATATGATCTTTAATAGGGGTTGCCTCCACCATTTTAAAACCCCGTTCTCCGGCCAGTTTTCTCGCCAGCGGATCTTTAAACACGGCATCAGTATGTTCCGATTCCAGCGCTCTATAGGCGGCTATCCACAGCGCTGTATCCGACACGTTATTGATGAGCTGGTCTTGCATAACAGAAATTCCACTGGTTTTATAAAACGGTTATCCTTTGCTGATATACGGGATGATTATTACTATAAATTTAATCAATTTTTGGGAGTGTGTCGATATAAACATGAGCGACATTTTTTTTCGCGACACCTTATGCAAAATGAACAGTTTGATCATCTTGCTAGAAAGCTTTTAAAATAACATGAAAAAATATTTACAATTCATCCTTACAGCTACCTCTATTGTATTTTGTTCCTGGACAATGAACAAACCCAATCTGGTTAATCAAAACTCCTGGAGCATTAGTATTGGGAAAAAAGTCGTGTTGGCTTCATGGCAAAATAATAAACTGGGTGACACAGCAATTATTGAGAAGAAAAAAATAAAATCAATAGATACTTTATTCGTGTCACAATATTTGTGTGGTTACAATGGGCAAAATTCATTTACTACCTTAACAATTAAGAATGATATTGGACAGGTAATAAAGGAATCTACTAACAAGAACAATCAATTAATGTACATTGCCAGGTTATCATTAACAGACATGTTGACTTCAAATAAATTTACAAACAATCAGATTTTGAATATCTATTGTTCCATCTATAATAAGGCAGACAATATAAATCAAACTTTATTGGTAGGCAGGCTGCAATTAAAATGAACAAAAAAAGACAATCCCATCAGGATTGTCTTTTACAGAGCGGAAGACGGGGTTCGAACTCGCGACCCTCACCTTGGGAAGGTGATCTCCTATCATTCGCACATAATTAAATTATTGCCTTGCAGTAGTTTATAAATTAATAAGAACTTATATTTTACTCGTTTCTTCGCCCAGTGTGACCGGTTGTGTGACCG
>DASUVL010000195.1:0-2352 GCA_036379015.1 Niastella sp. | reverse complement strand
TCCCTGCAACCGGGCATTTTTAAGTTCGCGAATAAACCAATCCCGTTGTTGTTCAGTAATCATTCCAAATTTTGTGACATTTCCATATAAACCGATAATGTTTGCAAGAGGCGTTTCCAGCGTCCAATAAACATTCGGTTGTATCATGCTTTTCCGGTTTACATCACCGCTGAAAAGTACAGGGCGGGATTCAACGTCGCAGAAGACCTTCATGAAGGCGTCGAGACTTTTATAAGGCATTCCTGCAGGATTAATATCACCATCGTGGTTGCCTGCGATGGCAAACACCGGTCCCGGATAATCACGGTACGGAGCAAAAAACTGCGGATAATAATTCGCAGCTTCGCCATAGGTGTATACGACATCACCCAGGTGGTATAAGAACTGTGGTTTGTCTTCCAAAGCATGCGCTTCCTGGTATTGCCTCAACATTTCACCGGCGACAATTCGCTGAAAATTAGAGCCATGCAAACTGCCCGTATCACCCACCATGTGAAATGTCATTTTTTCAGAACTTATGGCCGGTATCACGGTATGCAAATCCAGATGAAAAGGATACTTGCCTGGTGGTTCAGGCAGGAGCTGAAATTTGAAAGAATCGTCTGGCTGGTTCTTTTTGAAAACCGGATATGTAACTTTTCTTAATACTGAAGTCATCGGCAAATTTAGCCAATAACCATTAAGAGCAGGTTAATTTATGCTATTTAGGAAACTGGTCAATTTCTTCTACGAACATGTCTCATCTATGGATGCCCCGCACAATCACATGTTTCGTTACTCAGAAGGTGGTTTATACTTATGTAGTATTGATCGCAATTGAAGGCAGAAAATGTTATTGCAGCGGAATTATCGGGTACTATGGTACCTTGCGTTTGTATACACTCCGCGTTTGAATCTTCCAGATAAACACACGCCTTATATGGTGAACCATCGAAAACAAAGGAAACTTTAAGCCATCCTCCTTGCACGATACCAGAGTAATAAGGGAAAGTTGGATTATCATGTACCGTCCTTGTTCCCCATGTTAAATTTTCAATAATTATCTGGGTAACGGGAAGCGTAATATGTGATGGGTCCATACCAGGGAAATTGTAAAAAATAAAATTAGGCCCGCAGTTTTTGTGTGATATTGATTTACCGGAAAAGGATAGGGTAAATACCCCAAATAAGATGGGAAGGATAAGCTTTTTCATAATGAAAGGTTTTTGGTTTTGTAACAAGTTAAGAACATTTTTTAAAGGAATAGTTTTAATTGATAGGTGTGTTGATTTCGGGAAAATCCGTGCCGCTTTTGGGGATATGTGTGCAACACGGGGATTTAACAAGGCAACATACCGTTAGTTTTTGACGGGCTTTTAACCCGTGGTCGGGATACTCTATTCAGTTGACCTACGGACCTTCCATATTATCCGGTGTGCGAAGGCGATCTGGATGGAGATGGCAGGCCTGAGTTGACCGCGGCTGAAGACCTTTTCCCTTGCCCCAACTTTTTCATGAAAAAAGGCTGCCTCCGGTAAAGAGACAGCCATTCACCGGGTTGACCAGATCAACCCGTAAGACTATTTTATAATAACTATCGACGTTTGCGTAAATGCGCCTACTGTCACCCGCACCAGATACAACCCTTTAGTTGGGCATTGCAACCTGATGTCTTTTTGATACATAATACCTTGCTTACGGTCAGTTACCTGTTGAATGATATTGCCGGCCGAATTGGAAATAGTGATGGTCACCGGGCCGGTTTCCTGGCTGGTGAGCTGCACTTTAAAGTTCCCATTTGAAGGGTTGGGGAATATCGTGAGTATATTCTGCGAGCCATTGCCGCCACCATGACCATTGTTGTTTGAGTACAACACCGCGTCACTTGCCGGTGACAGGTTACCGGCCGCATCGGCAGCGATCACCGTATAGGTATATACCTGGTGGCCACGGGGCGCATCGGTATTAAACGATGTACCAGTTACCGGTTCGGTATTGAGTTGAACACCGTTGCGGTAAAGGTAATAGCCGGCCACACCAATATCATCAGCAGAAGCAAGCCAGATGAGTTTTACCCGGTTGCCCGAATGTTTGATAGCAGTAAGCGCCTGCGGTTGTGTGGGTGCAGAAAGGTCCTTAACCGTTAGCGGCTGTTCCACTGTTGCGGCTTCCCTGTACATATTGTCGCCCGGTTGCGAAGCGGAAATACCGGTAGTGCCCAGGCCGGTAATATGCACTTTGCCATTTACGATAGTAGCTACAGCGGTATTGGAAGATGCATAATTCACCTGCAAACCGGAAGAAGCAGTGGCGCCGGCATCGAAATCGGCCATGCCATAGGCTTTTACACCCAGTGAGTCAAACGTAATGGTT
>DASUVL010000194.1:0-5618 GCA_036379015.1 Niastella sp. | reverse complement strand
GCAGTTTATCCAATTTCGCCCCATCTTCGCGGTAGGCTATTGTAAAAGTGTGCGTTCCTACGCTGAGATTAGCGTTTGATAATCTTAGCCATTGCCATCCTGAAGTGCCAAGACCATTCACAGTTACAAAAGATCCATTATCAACTTTTATCCAATAGCTATCATCGTTAGCAGTAGGGCAATTTAATCGTGCATTGAAATAATAAGTACCGGCAGTATCAATTGTAAATGTAAAGACCACGGCCGAAGCGGCTCCCGCAGGCGCCGATGTAGTACTGTTTAATCCCGCTTTTACAACTACGTACTGTCCATTGGAAGCCGTAGCGTCAGTCAGCTTATCCCAGTTAGTCCCTACTGTTGCACATTCAGCTTCCATCCATTTTCTAACTGCATTTGGTTCAGGAGGAAAAACAGGATTACCGCTTCCCCACCATTGGTACCAGCGTTGGTAATCCATGGCAGGATACGGATGGGTGGCAATATTATCTGTGTTTACACTGGTGTTGCCAAGAAGGAATTTATCAACAAATGCTTCTATTGCCGGAAGCTGACTGTTGGGTATTGCACAATGACCATGCCCGCCATCAATAAAAAAACCAAACCGGTTTCCTATGCCAAAAGTGTTATAAACTACTTTTGTTGCCCTGGCAGACACATAGGCGGAAGGGTTAGCAAGCCATCCATAATCTGTATTGCCTGTAATCAGCAATGCCCTCGGCGCCACCATGGCCATCAGTTCATGATGATCATGCGGAAGTTTTGATACATTGGTTCCTGCAAATTGAAACATATCATTGCTAAACCATTGATTGCTCGTTGAACCCAGTTTTTCTACATCACCTAATGTTTCGGAAACCCGCCAGGCCGGAGCGCCCCCGCCGCCCGATTCCTGTGCAATGGTGAGTGCAATGCGTTCGTCAAAAGCGCCGGCAAACAACGCCATTTTTCCGGCATAAGAACAACCGGTTACTGCCAGGCGGCTTAAATTTATAGGAAGATTTGCCTGAACCAGTTCCAGGCCGTCAATGATGCGGCTAACGCCCCAGGCCCAGGCACTGTATTGGCCTGAATTGTTTAAATTGTACTCAGGGTAAAGCCGGTAAAAGTTGTTCGTTAACTGCGGATTGTTATACGTTGTTACCTGGTCATGGCTATAGGTAATTCTTGCAACGTTCCTGCTTGAAAAAACAGAAGCCGGAATACTCCCTGAACCACTATTCATACCGATCACCGCAGGAAAAGGACCACTCCCCGATGGAAGCACAACCTGGGCGGTCAGGGTCATCGTTTGACCATTCCTGGTAATTACCACGGAAAGTGTAGTGCCCGAAAAACTGGCCGTTATGGTTTGCGGCCTGGCTGGTTTAACGCCTATTTCATAATTTTCAATTTCCCTTCTGATCTCATTCCGGCGGCAGGCCCAGTCACTAAAATTCGTAGAACGTGCGCTTCCGTTAGACCATACAAAAGGATCAGTCAATGGCTCTATAACAGGTAATTGGCTTAAGTTGGGTAATGGCGGCGGCGTACAGCTTGCCCCCGTATTTTCCACCTGGTAAACAAGTGGGATCTGAGCCAATAATCCCACGGAAATAAGGTTCATTAAAATAGCAACAATCGTAAATTTTGCTTTCATTTTTCTTTTTTTACATGGTTAATAATGGTTTATAGTAATACAAAAAATTGTAAGCAAGTGGAATGTACAAGCATAATTCAGCATTGCCTTACAGCAATGTTTAACGGCAACAATAAATTCAATCAAAGAAATACAGAATCGATAAGAGGGGTTTCCAGTACCAATAAATTTCGGAGAAATGAGCCATTTGGGATGGCACAAATGTGTTATTCTATGTATCAGTTGTTCAATATGGCTCCATGCAAATTAAACCGATATATAAATCGTCATTTTCGCATATACATGAATACCTGATTAACCATTGCGAATGGCTAGCCATGAAGCAGGTCCAAACAAATTGCTTAATGGCACTTTCTACAGGCAGCCGTATTCAGTCCCTACCAGCGCTGGTCCACAGAGCCTAAAAAAAATAATCGCGCCAAAACAGAAACGAATTGACTGTAACCACGACTAAAGACTGAGCGTCATACTTTCCTCAACCAGGTTTAAAACAAACACATGAAAAAAATACTTATATTTCTAATTAGCCTTGGCATCAACTATGTAAGCTACAGTCAGGATGTAGCTGCCCGAATCGATACATTACTGCAAGCATACTCCTCGCTTCATAAGTTTAATGGTACGGTTTTGGTGGCCAAGGGAGATAACATTTTATTTGATAAAGGTTATGGCTACCGCAATGTGGCAACAGGTGTACAACATGATAAAACCTCCATCTTCCAGATAGGATCGGTCACCAAACAATTTACCACAGCGATCATTCAAAAATTACAGGCGGAAGGGAAACTGAACGTTCAGGATGCCATCAGCAAATATTTTCCTCAATTTCCCAGGGGCGATAGTATTACCATAGAACACCTGATGCTGCACACATCTGGTATTTTCAACTATACCAACGACAGATCGTTCATGGAAAACGAAGTGACCAAACCTGCCAACCGGGAAAAAATGATTGCTACGTTCAGGGATAAACCTGCCAGCTTTTCACCAGGTACAAACTGGCAATACTCAAACAGTGCCTATTTATTGCTCGGCTATATTATTGAATCGGTAACAAAGAAACACTATGAACAGGTAGTGCGTGACTATATATTCAAACCGTTGAAGATGACAAACAGCGGCTTTGATTTCACCCACTTGCAACGCAAGGAAAAGTCAACGGGTTATTTTGCATTCAACGAAAAAGATACGCTCACGGCGCCTACTGTAGATTCTTCTGTATCTTTTTCCGCCGGCGCCATTTATTCAACTACACAGGATCTATTTCGCTGGCACCAGGCTTTACAGAAATATATTATCCTTACAAAAGCACAGGAGGAAAAAGCATATACACCGGTCAAAAACAATTACGGTTATGGCTGGGTGATTGATAGTTTGTATGGAAAAATAGAGGTAACGCATGGCGGTGGCATTCATGGATTCACATCCGACTTCCTGCGTATTCCGTCAGATGATATCTGTATTGTATTATTGAGCAACACATCATCCCCTGCCCTGCATACTATTGCCAAAAAAATTGTGGCCATTCTGTATAGCAAGCCGTATGAAATGCCTCAGGCAAGAAAAGCTATTACCTTACCGGAAGAAAAACTGAAACAATATGTTGGTGAGTATACCATCAATGAAAAATTGCAACTCAGCATAACTTTAAAAGACGGCGAATTGAAAGCATCGCCTACCGGTCAACCTACCATAGTGCTGAATGCCGAAAAGGAAGATCGTTTTTTTGTGAAGTTGCCTGAAGTACAACTCCAATTTACAAGGAATGAAAAACAGGAAATAGATGGCTTTATCCTGTATCAAAATGGAAAGGAAATAAAATGCCCGAAAATTAAATAAAGAAGGCTGAGAAATTAATCTCAGCCTCATCAAAGTCAACATCGATATCATCTACATCTTCAGTGTCTGAAGATGCTTTTTATTTCTTTTTATCTTTTGTTCTTAACGCATTCCTATTGTCACAACCCACCTAACATACCACCTGCAACACCTTTCATCTCTTCTTCCCATACCTGCTCGGCATTTTTTAGTGCCCTGTTCAGTGCTGTTATGAGCAGGTCTTCCAGTTCTTCCTTTTTGTCAGGTGCCAGCAACTGGTTATCTATTGAAATGGTTTTAACTTCTCTGTTTCCAGTAACCGAAACCTTTACTGTTCCATTACCGGCTTCTCCTTCAACGATGATACCGCCAAGCTTTTGTTTGCCTTCCTGCATTTTCTGTTGCGCTTCCTGCAATTTGCTAAACAAATCTCCGAGCATAAAATATATGTTTAAGATTACAAAGGTATACCATATCAATAACGTTGGTCACGTGGGCCTTTATTTTCACACTGACATCCATTAGAATTGATATCATTTCCCGGAATTTCAAACTGTTTTACGGGGGAATCGATACTGTTTTCCTGAATTCCATCTTGTTTTCCCGGAAAAACGAAACTATTTTCCGGAATTTTGATCCATTTTTCCGGAAAATCGATACTGGTTTCAGGAATTTGAACCTGTTTTCCCGGAAAAACGATACCGTTTTCCGGATCCGGGCAAAACATTGGTTATTTAACAGGATTGTATACCGATGAATTGAAACCCCTACCCAATACAACCATCAATACCACCAATGCAGCATTTTATGCAGATGCCATTACAAGCAGTAATACCGGTCATTGGTCAGAGCTGTTTGGCAAACTATATGCGGTGAACGCGGCCATTGAAGGTATAAATAGTACTACGGCCTCCTTATTTTATAAAGATCAGTGGTTGGGCGAGAGTTATTTTACCCGGGCGTTGCTTTACTATTTCCTTGTAAATATGTATGGTGATTTGCCGTTGGCTGTAACCACAGATTATACGATCAATAATAAATTAAGCAGGGCGCCACAAAGCCAGGTATATCAGCAAATAATTGCCGATTTGAAAGAAGCCCAGCGCTTGTTAAACAATACTGATTATACAGATGGTTATGGCAAGGTGACCACATTACGGGTAAGGCCCAACGGAACTGTTGCTACTGCATTACTGGCAAAGATGTATTTATATACACAGGAATGGGCAAACGCAGAGGCGGCCGCCACTTCAATCATAAATAATGCGGCCTACAAGCTGGAAACGCCGGCCAGGGTGTTTTTAGCTGGCAGCCAGGAAACCATTTGGGCCCTGGCCACCAATTCTACCAGCACTGAAAAACAAACCTATGAGTATGATTTTTATAACAAGGGTATGCCGGCAAACATTACCACCGCTCCTAATACCGCCTATTCGGTATTGGTTTCGATGAATAGCCTATTGCTGAATGCTTTTGAAACGAATGATGCCCGCTACAGCAACTGGGTACGGGCTACTACCTATACGCCGGCAGGGGGAACTGCTGTTACTTATTATTTTCCTAATAAATACAAATCGGGTACCGGCGGTGCTGAAAGAACAGCGATTTTAAGATTGGCAGATATTCACCTGGTGCGTGCAGAAGCAAGAGCCCGGCAAAACAACGTTACCGGCGCCAATAGTGCTGCTACAGATGTGAACATAATAAGATCACGTGCAGGGCTTGGGGTTACTACAGCCGCTACACAAACAACCATGCTGGGCGCCATTGCTAAAGAAAGACAGATTGAATTGTTTTCAGAATGCGGGAGCCGTTTTTTTGACCTGAAAAGAACCGGCGCTATAGACAGCGTAATGACTGTTGTAGCACCGAAGAAAGGTGGCACCTGGAGTAGTTTTAAACAACTATGGCCGATAGCCCCCAGTGAAATTGAGCTCAACGGTAACTTAACACTAAACCCCGGTTATTAGTAAATATTTATTTATATAGCCAGGCCATGATAAACAATGCGAACAAAAAAGCATGAACCATGTCTGCAAACAAGCAGCATTTAATCCGTTCTGTTATTGATCAACTACCAACATCATAGCAGGAATTTTTTCCTGCTATGATGTTAACCTTAAAAAATAAAACAAATGAAACAACTGGCAATAATAGCATTAAT
>DASUVL010000193.1:0-5142 GCA_036379015.1 Niastella sp. | reverse complement strand
TAAATAAAAATGCCTGATTCGGTCGCGAACCAGTATTCATTATCGGCGTATTGTAAAATATCCCGCACGTATATGGTGGTTTTATCGGCGCTGTATATGAGCAGATCGGTATAGGTGCCGGTAGCGATGTTATACAACTTGATGCCCTGGCAGGTAGTACCCACAAAGATGGCGTCCTTGCCCGCGGGGTAGATCTTTTTTATAAAACAGGTAGGCAGGCGGATAGAATGAGAGAAAACATCCGGGCCTTTACAGGTTTGTGTGAGGGTATCGAACCGTTTCAGGTGCCCATCCATGGTTCCAAACCATATGTCACCGTTCTCGCCCATACAAAGCGCCGTAGCATGAATGGTTTCATCTGGCGGAAATGTCGTGAGCTGCCGTTTGCTAAAGTTATAGCGACATACAGTAGTGTTGGAACGGAACCACAACTGGCCCTTCCTGTCCATTTGAACGTCGTTGATCTCAGGCAGGGAATCAATAAACGGCACCAGCTGTTCTTTCGCATAATCAAATTGATACAAGCCGTTCTGGGTGCCTACCCATAAACGATTGGCTGAATCGGCGAAGAGGCAGTAAATAAAATCCTTTTTTAAGCGGTACTGACCATTGCCTGATTTGAATAATTTAAACCGGTACCCGTCGAACCGGTTCAATCCTTCTTTAGTGCCAAACCACAAAAAGCCTTTTTTATCCTGGATGCTGCAATACACGGTGTTGTTCGATAACCCATTCTCTACCTGGTAATGTTTAAAATAATACGACTGGCCGCTTGCCGTACTAACGGTCAACCATAATGCAATAAATGGCAGGCGTCGTAATAGACGTAATAAGCAGTTCATCATCTGGTTTTATTATCCGTGGCACGGATTGTTCCGGTAATTTAAGCAAGAATAGGTCCCGTCTGGCAAGAAAAACAATTAAAATCTTTCAGATGAAACAAATTGAACAAATTCTGATACGCAGGGAATACAACGAGTGCGCGGGAAAGGTTTATTTCATTGCCTGATTCACAATGAGGGTATTCATCCCTTGCTGAAGCCATTATAAAATTACAATTGATTGCTGTATGAAGCCACTAACCAAACACTCACTGCGTAGCAGGGTCCGTGCTGTACCGGATGTAATCCTGCGAAAAAAGCGTCTTATTTTTTTGCTTTTGCAAACCATGATCTCCTTATCTATATGGGCGCAGCCGAACACCGTTCTTTCGGTGACGGGTCTGGTAAAAGACAGCATCGGCGCGGCTGTTGTCAATGCTACCGTATTAGAGAAAGGAACAAAGAATGCAGTTACCACAAACGTAGATGGTGCCTTCACTATTAAAGTATCGGGCGAATCGGCCGTACTGATCATTTCTTCCGTAGGTTTTGCCAGCACCGAAATAACCGTAGGCAACCAGACGAATATTTCCATCTTATTACAAAAGTTGCGGCAGGACCTCGGCGAAGTAGTTGTCGTTGGGTATGGCACGCAAAAGAAAGCATCGGTGGTTGGGGCCATTGCTGTGGTCACCGATCGCGATTTTGGTATGGTGCACGGCGGATCCACTGTAAGCACCAGCCTGGCGGGTAAACTGGCGGGCGTGTCGTTCCGAATGCCTGATGGACGGCCGGGCGCCAGCGCCAACATCCAGGTACGCAATATGGGCGATGTGCTGTTTGTTATCGACGGCATACAACAGGATGCCGGTCAGTTCAATAACCTGGCGCCAAATGATATTGAAAGCATCACGGTATTAAAAGATGCGTCGGCTGCTGTGTATGGCGTTCGCGCCGCCAATGGCGTTATTGTCGTAGCTACCAAACGCGGCAAACTGGGTACGCGTAATACCGTTAATTTTGATGCCTATACAGGTTATCAGAACTGGACGCGGTTTCCCGATGTGCTTACCAATAGCTACGATTATATGCGTTACCGTGCCGAAGCGGAGATCAACCGCAATGGCAGCACCACTATTACCCCTGAGGAGTTGGAGAAATACAAAGCCGGCACCGAGCCCGGTTACCAGAGTTTTGACTGGAAAAACTTTATCATTAAAAAGAATGCGCCCCAGCATTCGGCGAATTTGAATGTTTCCGGTGGGTCAGACAAGATCAATTATTACTTATCAGGTACACACCTGTATCAGAATTCGGTACTGGGCCGCGAATATAAATTCAACCGTACCAATATACAATCGAATGTTACCGCCAAAATAGCAAATAGCCTGAAAGTAGGGGTGAACATCAATGGCCGTATTGAAACGCGCGACAATCCCGGCGTACCATATGGTGATGATTACTGGCTGGCGCGTTTTGCCATTTTACGCAATACACCGCTGGAGCGGCCTTATGCCAATGATAACCCCGCTTACCTTAACGACATCAAACACAACGAAACCAACTGGGGATACCTGAACACGAAATGGAGCGGTAAATACCACAGCGACTGGCGGGTACTGCAAACCAATTTTAATGCAGACTATGAAGTGCCCTTTGTGAGAGGCCTCACCGTTAGCGGCGTGTATTCGTATTATTTAGCCGATTATTATTACAATAACCATGAATATACCTATTCAACGTATACGTACAATCCAATTGATCAAACCTATAAAGCAACGGGTGGCAGTACCAACCCTTATCGTGAACGGGAACAGATCAAGCAGATCAACATTACCCAACAGCTCAAACTGAACTATAACCGTACGTTTGGCTTACATACCATAGGCGCCCTGTTCGTTAATGAACGCATCAAGAACCAGCGCCTGCGCAACAGGATACATTCTGTGCCCAGCACCAATGCCCTAACCCTTATTTATTTCAACACCGCAGATACCTATGAAGACAGTGACGATCGCGAAGCGCGTATCGGTTATATCGGCCGCCTGAACTATAGTTTCGATAACAAATATTTTTTGGAATTGTCGGCACGCCGTGATGCATCGTACCTGTTTGCACCGGACAATCGCGTGGGTTATTTCCCTTCTGTGTCTGCCGGCTGGCGCATTACCGAAGAATCGTTCATGCAAAAACTCATGGGTGGCAACAGTCCGCTCACCGATTTTAAATTGCGCGGATCGTATGGTGTATTGGGAGATGATGGTAAGCAACTCGATCTGCCGGCTTTCTCCTATGTGGAAGGCTATAACTACAATGAGGGTACTGCCATTTTAAGCGGTGTACCTATTGTAGGGTCCAGGGACCGGGGCGTACCCATCACCAATATTTCCTGGTTAAAAAGTAAAATGACCGATGTGGGATTCGACTTTACGCTGTTGAATGGAAAGATCAGCGGTACCTTCGATTACTTCTATCGTAAACGTACGGGCTTGCGTGGCCGTAAATCAGATGTGCTGGTGCCCGAAGAAATAGGCTATAGGTTGCCTGATGAGAACATCAACAGCGATGCACAGTATGGTGAAGAAGGATCATTGACTTACAATGGCTCCTATAAAAAGTTGCGATTCATTGTAAGCGGCAACCTGTCTTACTCACGTTCTAAATTTCTTTCCTCATACAACCCCGTGTTCTTTAATTCGTGGCACCAATACCGCAATTCCAATGAACAGCGGCTCACCAGGATCAACTGGGGCTATGATGTCATTGGCCAGTTCACTTCGCAGGAGCAGATCAACAATTATCCGGTGAATATCGATGGGCAAGGGAACCGAACCCTGTTACCCGGCGATCTTATTTACAGAGATATTAATGAGGATGGCAAGATCGATGAGTACGACGAACGGCCGATCGGGTATGGCAACGATAACAAACCACCCAATATCAACTACGGTATCAGTGTAGTGTTACAATATGAGAACTTCGATTTCCGGGCCGACTTCTCGGGTGCGGCCGGGTACACCTGGTTTCAGAACTGGGAAACCAGAAATCCATTCCAGAATGACGGTAACCTGAATACCACCCTCCTCGATCGCTGGCACCGCGAAGATCCATTCGATAACAAGAGTGCCTGGATCCCCGGAAAATACCCGGCACTGCGATTCAATGATGGCGGACACAGCAACTACAACCGTGCGTCCACTTTCTGGGCGCATAATATAAAATACCTGCGGGCGCGTACGCTGGAGCTGGGATATTCTCTGCCCAACAAACTTATTTCCAGAGTAAAAATGCAAAAAGCCCGGTTTTACGTAAATGTCTACAACCTGTTCTCTATCGACAATGTAAAAGAGTACGCGATCGATCCCGAGATCAGTGATGAGAACGGATTGCAATTTCCGCAAAGCAGATTCCTGAATGTAGGCGTAAACCTTTCTTTTTAAACACAGACTATGAAAAAAATATTTGTCATCATATACATTGCCGCGCTGTTAAACACAGCCGGTTGCAAAAAAGACAGTGAATTTCTGAATGTACAACCCACATCGATACTCACCAATGAGCAGGCCTTCTCCGATCCGGCGCAGGTGTTGAGCATCATGGCCGACCTGTATAACCGCCAGCTCGACTTTTCCGGGCTCGACAATGGCTGGGCGTCATTTGCGGATTTTAGCGAAAGCTTTCCCTCTGAGAACGGAAGCACCGGCATTGTACAACGCAATGACTGGGGGTTTGATTTCTGGAGTACCTGGGACTATGGCTACATCCGTGATCTGAATTTATTTATAGAACGCGCTACCGAAGCCAAGGCTTTGTCGGAAACAGACAGAAAACTTTTTCTGGCCGAAGCCCGTTTCCTGCGCGCCAACTATTATTTTGAAATGGTAAAACGCATGGGCGGCGTTCCATTGATAAAAGAGTCGTTGAAATACGACTTTAGCGGCGATCCAACCTATCTGCAATATCCCCGGTCTAAGGAATTTGAGATGTACGATTTTGTGATCAGTGAAGCAGAAGCTGTTAAAAACGATCTGCCGGTGAATGAGAATGAAAAAAGCCGGGCAACAAAGGCCGCGGCACTGGCCATGATAGCCCGGGCTGCATTATATGCCGGTTCCATTGCGAAGTATGGAGCCAACACGCCACAGGTTACGTTGCCTGGATTGGAAGTAAGCATACCCGCCTCCATGGCCACCGGTTATTATACCAAAGCATTGAATGCCGCGAAGGAGATCATCAGCGGCATCGCCGGCACTTATGCGTTATACAATAAGAAACCCGACCTGGGCGATAACTTTGCCAGCATCTTCATCGATAAAGGCAA
>DASUVL010000192.1:0-17563 GCA_036379015.1 Niastella sp. | reverse complement strand
ATTGGCCGGATTTATTTCTATATAGGAGACTGGTCGTTTCAGGTATTCAAAAAAATACCGGATGGCGTCATCCACTTTATTTAACCGGTAAGAGATCTCTCCTTTCCAGAACTGTATCATGGGTAATACAGTCGTGTTATTGGCATCAGATTCTGCTTTTGTCAACAGATCACTGGCGCCTACCAGCATACCATCGTTTATTAATTCAGTGGCCCGGCCATATAATACTACCGGGTATAACCGCCTGGCATTGGGCGATGGTGATTTTACACTTTCCAGCAATGTCAGCGCATCTTTATAGTTGTTGGTGCTGGCCAGCATGTTCACCAGCAGTTCCTTTGCTTCGTTGTTGTAATCAGATTGCGGATACTTGTTCAAAAACTCCTGCAATTCAGATAAGGCTACGTCCTGGTAACCGAGTTCGTATGAAAGCTTGGCGTAGTTAAATTGTGAAACTTCCTGTTGCTTTTGATTGCTGCTGTTGCGGGCGCACATTAAGAAAGCATTGCGTGCATTGGCTTTCTGACCGGTTTTTAAATACGAATCGCCCAGCAAGTACATGGCATTTTGCGCCAGCGAATCTTCTTTACCGCTAATTTGCTTAAATCCGTCGATCGCTTTATTCCAGTTTTTGGCATCATAATAACAAAACGACAGCTCGTAAATATCTTCTCTTTTTACGCTGTCGGCTTTGCTAACATAGGTCTCCAGGTAAGGCAGGGCTTTACTGAACTGCTTTTTTTCAAAATAAGCATGCCCCACGATTTGGCGCATCGGTGCATCGTAATACAGATTGCCTCTTTTTATTTTTCCCTCAGCATATTCAAGCGCCTTGTCTTTTTGTCCGAGAGAATAATAAATTCCGGCTATATAGAAGGGTACAACTTTGCCATAGTTAGGGTGATCTTCAACAATGGTGAAGGCGTCCAGCGCCTCCCTGTATTTCTTTTCGTAAAAACAGATAAACCCATAATAGTAATTGGCATCGGCATAATTGGGATCATCTTTCATTTGACGAATGGCGTCAAACATCGGCTTGGCCTTGTCAAACTGTTTGGCGATGAAGTATCCATAACCGAGATGAAACTTCATATCGGCTATTTCGCGATTGCTCAGGTTGCCGATCTTAACATTTTGATATAAGGAGGCCGATTGGGCATAATCCTTTTGCCGGAAATAATATTCGGCCAAATGAAAGCTCATCATCTGAACCCGGGCCGCATTATCTTCCAGCTCAATAAATTTACGTGCCTGTAATATGGCGCCCTCTTCATTTTGTTTGAGCGCACACACGATAGTGTAATACTTTATTTCCTGGTAGGTGATGGCCTGGTTGCTACGGTCAGCTGAATTTTGTTGTAACTGAAGGTCTTTTAATAATGGATATGCCAAACTGTATTGCTCCCGCTGATAATATTCTTTTGCTTGCTTGAATGTTGCCTGGGGATCGGTTATTACACGGGTTTGCTGAGCATATGAAAAATGAAAAAGACCTAGAAGGGTTATGAAGGCTGTCGTTTGTTTCATTCCGAGTATCCTTAAGGTGATAGGTAAAACGAGGTAAAGTTTCTAAATATTTTACCTTAAACCAATTATCGTTCCAAACAGATGTGGATAAGTACCAGGATTAACAAATCTTTTTAATACTAAATGTAAAAAAACAAATACCCGTATTTTTGACCCACCTAAAAACGAACTCATGAAAAGACTACTGAGCACCGCCTGTTCCGAAACGTCCTTTAATATTGCCGTTTTGCTATTACGGGTCACTTTTGGATTAATGCTCCTGATCAATCATGGCATTGATAAATTAAAGAATTTTGCTACGCTGCAACACAAATTTGCCGATCCCTTTCACATTGGGGTAACACCATCTTTGATGCTTGTATTGCTGGCAGAAGTATTTTGTGTTGTATTTATTGTTCTGGGTCTCTTCACCCGCCTGATGACAATACCCGTTGTGATCACATTTTTGGTGGTCGTTTTTCTCGTTAATAAAGGATATAGGGCACCGGGCCAGGAAATGGCAGTCCTTTATCTCGCCGGATTTTTTAGCATTTTATTAATGGGATCGGGCAAATACAGCATCGATGGCGCCATGGGGAAATAAGGGGAAATTATTTTTTATTTAACATTTGAAAACGTGAACGGTGATTGGCCGTTTAACAAGGAAGACCTGTCAGGTGCACATCAACATATTGATTGGGCAAGACGCCAAAGTGCACCTGACAGGTCTTCCACCATTCACCATTCACCATTGACCATTCACGATTATGTTTATATCCGAAACACAGATACGTGTTCGTTATGCCGAGACAGACCAGATGACTGTAGTGTACTATGGTAACTATGCCCAGTATTTCGAAGTAGGTCGCGCAGAATCTATCCGCCAATTGGGGTTTACGTATAAAGATATGGAAGCTATGGGCGTTATTATGCCCGTTGTTGAAATGCATTGCCGTTACTTGCGTACGGCTCATTACGACGACCTGCTTACCGTTAAAACAACCCTGAAAGAATTGCCCGACGGTCACAAAATTGAATTTCACCAGGAAGTATTCAACGAAAACAAAAAACTGTTAACGGTGGGGCGTGTGGTTTTATACTTTGTTACGGCTAATGGCATGCAAAAAACCACTATGCCGGTGCAGTTGTATGATAAGCTGAAACCTTTTTTTACTATTTGACGACCTGTCAGGAGCGCATAGACATCTTAATTATGCAAGTCTCGATGGCGCACCTTACAGGTCTTCTCACTTCAGCACATCCAGCACCGTATACAACTTCTTCACTACGTTACCGTATGTAGCTTCATAATTGTTTACGATGATCGAAAAAGTATATTGCCGGCCATCTTTTGCGGTATGATAGCCTGCAAAGGCACGTGCCCCGCCAATGGAGCCGCTTTTCATCTTCATGCCATTGTATTCGGGCAGGGCCTCATAAAACGCATTGAACCACAATTTCGTTCTGGCATATTGCAACACCCTCACCTCAGCATGGGCAGTTACGCGGTTTTGTGGTGATAAGCCACTTCCATCAATTATATTGACGGCGCCTCTATCAAGCCCCAGCTCACTCCAGAAATTGCGCACCAGTGAAACACCTCTTGTTGTAGAACCAAGGCCCGTTCCTTCAAACGCGATCGCTTTTATCAGGGCTTCACCATACAGATTAATGCTTTTGCGAAGAAACCAGTAATTGATACTGTCAACCGGTGGCGACAATAGCGTACCTAATACCTGTTGCATATCGGGCCATTTCGCTTTATCTGCCGTGTCTTGTGTGTACGTTTTAAAACTGCCTTTTACCGCAATGTTTTGTTTTCTCAATAATTGTTCCAGCTCATACGAAAACTGTAAAGGCCCATTGGGGAAAGCACCTGAAATAACAAATGGCTGCTTCCCTAACGGAATGGTACCCTGGGCAAATCCGGTTTGTGAATAAGGAGCCAAATAAATAAATCCGTTGTCACCGCTAAATCTGGGTCCCGAAGTGATCTGATTAATGAGTACAGATGACCGTAATTGGGGAATTGTTTTTACAATCCTGGTTGAGTCGCCTTCTTTTTTTCCCGATTGTATGTGAAGATCGTATTGGTTTTCGTGCCAGTTGATAGCCCAGCAAGCTGCGCCATAATAATTACCGATGTCGTCCCATATCCAACCCCCGGGTAAAGGTTGAATGGAAAATGCCGAATCATTGAGCAGTACATTCCCCGTAATTGTTGTTATATTATTCTTTTGAAGGGCTGCAATCAATTTTTTAAAAACAACTTCTTCTTTGGTATCGTTCCATCGCCAGCTGCCCAATGTAGGATCGCCATACCCCTTAATATGCAGATTGCCGTTTAAGATCCCGTTCTCAATTTTTCCATCATAGCCCAGCACCGTTTTAAACCGGTATTGGCGCCCCAGCAATTCAAAGGCGGCCACGCTGGTAAACAGTTTTTGGGTACTCGCTGCAGCCAAACCAATTTGTGCATTGTGCTCATACACCGGCTTACCGGTTTTCGTATCCACCACATATAAACTAATTATAGCATGTAGCATTTGTTCATCTGCTTCCAACTTCTTTATGGCATTGGCCAGTTTTACCTCTATGGTTTGCGCCTTTGCAGCAGCTATCTGTATAGAAATAAAGAACAGCAATAGGATCTTCTTCATGCGGGAACTATTTGAGCCGGGAAATTAATGAAAAAGGCAACAAGGTAATCCCGACCAGTCGGGGAAACGTGAAGCCGTATTGCATTATCACAACTTGTCCCGACCCTTGTCGGGATTATCGAATTATCACATTATCACATTACTTTTGTTGTGAATTGAACGGTATGGAAAAAATAATCGCATCCATAATAACCATAGGTGATGAATTGCTGATAGGCCAGGTAATTGATACCAACAGCGCTTTCATTGCACAGGAACTGAATAAAATTGGTGTATGGGTTAAAAGAAGAGTGGCTGTGGGTGATAGTAAAGATGAGATCATTCGTGCCCTGAATGAAGAAAGCCGCGATACCAATATTATCATTATAACCGGTGGACTGGGACCTACAGCCGATGACATTACCAAACCGGTGTTGTGTGAATATTTCGGTGGTAAGCTGGTTGTGAATGAAGATGTGCTGAAACACCTGATGTATCTTTTTGAAAAAGTGTTTCGCCGACCCGTTATTGAACGCAACCTGAAACAGGCTGAGGTGCCGGATGTATGTACCGTTTTGCCCAACGCCCGTGGTACCGCGCCGGGCATGTGGTTTGAAAAGGAAGGAAAGGTGTTTGTTTCGTTACCGGGCGTGCCGCATGAAATGAAAGGATTGATCACTACCGAAGTGTTGCCCCGGCTGCAACAGACCTTCACCATGCCTTTTATCGCACATAGAACCCTGCTCACCGTTGGTATTGGGGAGTCATTTATTGCGGAAACAATAAAGGATTGGGAAGAACAGCTTCCCGCGCATTTGAAGCTGGCCTATTTACCGAATTATGGTATGGTACGGTTGCGCATCACCGGGTGGAGTAGCAGTAAGGAGCAACTGGAGAACGAGCTGAATACGGAATTTGCCAAATTGAAAATATTGGTACAGGAATGGCTGGTTATTGATGAAGATAATACCCTGCCCATGGCGTTGAGTAAATTGTTGCGGGCAAAGAACAAAACAATGACCACTGCAGAAAGCTGTACAGGTGGGTATATTGCACATCTTATTACTGCCATTCCGGGTGCAAGCACCGTATATAAAGGCAGTATCATAAGTTACGACAACGAAATAAAGATCAGGGAACTGCAGGTATCGCCTGCCACGTTGCAAAAAGTGGGTGCCGTGAGCGAAGAAGTGGTGAAAGAAATGGCCGCCGGCGCCCTGGCCAAAATGAAGACCGATTACGTTCTGGCCGTATCGGGCATAATGGGCCCCGATGGCGGCTCGCCCGAAAAACCGGTGGGTACCGTATGGGTGGCAGCCGGTGACCGGAATAAACTGGTTACCCAAAAATTTCTATTTAGGTTCGACCGGGATAGAAATATTGAAATGACGGCTACCCAGGCGTTGAATCTTTTGAGGAAATTTATTGCTGAAAACGCGTAAAGCAAACGATTGTTAGTAAATCACTATCTTCGCAACGGACAGAATTTGTCCTGAGTGGAGGCGAAGGATGTTGCGTTATGCATATTAATTAATAAGTTCGCAGCCTTGTCTCGCCGTCCGCGTGCCGCTGAAGCTTTAGCGGAGGCGCAAGCCTTTAGCATAGGCGGACTCTTAACTGCCGTCGCCAAGGCTATGGCAGTCGAAGTAAAACCGAAAGGTAATCGTAAACCTCCCGATAAATCGGGAATTAAATCTGCAATTGCATATGGCTTTAGTTGACCTGGTGATGCCTAAAATGGGTGAAAGTATTACGGAAGCCACCATCTTGAAGTGGTATAAACATCCCGGAGAAACAGTGAAGATGGATGAGGCGGTACTTGAAATTGCCACTGATAAAGTGGACAGTGAAGTGCCTTCTGTAGCAGAAGGGGTGATAGAAGAAACTTTCTTCAATGTGAATGATGTAGTACAGGTAGGTACCGTGATCGCCCGCATTAGGTCAAACGCTGCAGAACCCGCGTCTACCAATACACCGGTGGTTACAAGTCCGGCGGCTGAAGTAGCAGAGCACCGGCCATTTACAAATGACATGAACCATAAGCAGGTTACCAGCGAGTCATTTACACAACCCGCTTCCCAAAACGGTTCCCGTTTTTATTCTCCCCTGGTATTAACCATTGCCAGCAGCGAAGGGGTTAGTTTGAGCGAACTGGAAAACATTCCCGGTACGGGAAATGAAGGCCGGGTTACCAAAAAAGATATTCTGCAATATGTAGCTAATAAAAAAGCCGGCAAACCAGGCGGCGCCGGCACCGTTGCCACACCTGTTCATAAACCACAGGAAACAACACCTACCATCTTACCCCAGGTTCATCAACCCGTTCAGGAAACTGAGCGTCAGCAAATACAAACGTACAGCGGTCATGTAGAGATCATTGAAATGGACCGGATGCGTAAGCTGATCGCCGATCATATGATCCGCAGCAAACAAACCAGTGCGCATGTGACCAGCTTTACCGAGACCGATGTAACCAATATGGTAATGTGGCGCGACAAGGTTAAAAAAGAATTTGAAAAACAGGAAGGCGAAAAACTCACCTTTACACCGTTGTTTATTGAAGCCATTATCCGTTGCATAAAAAAATATCCCTGGCTGAACAGCAGCGTTGACGGCGATAAATTAATTGTAAAGAAAGATATCAATATAGGCATGGCCACTGCCCTGCCCTCTGGTAACCTGATCGTTCCGGTAATACGTAATGCCGATCAGCTGAATTTGACCGGACTAACCCGGCAGGTAAACTCTTTGTCGCAGGCTGCGCGCAATAACCGGTTACGACCCGATGATACCCAGGGCGGCACTTTTACCTTAACCAACGTAGGTACTTTTGGTAGCCTCATGGGCACGCCTATTATTAACCAGCCGCAGGTAGCTATCCTCGCAACCGGGGCTATTAAGAAAAGACCCGTGGTGATAGAAACCGAGCAGGGCGACTCCATCGCCATCCGCCACATGATGTACCTGTCGCTATCGTACGATCATCGCATTATCGATGGCGCGCTGGGTTCTACTTTCCTGAATGCCGTAGCTAAAGAACTGGAGAACTTTTCTACGGATAGAACGTTATAACGATCGCTTGCCATAATATAAAAGCAAAAAAGAATCCCGCCCCTGACAGGGCGGGATTCTTTTTTGATAGATGTGCCATCCGCCAGTTGACGGATGACACATCTTCACACATAATAATTCCCAAAAACGCACGTTTTCTATATAGACTTACTGTAAGCGCCTACACTAATTTAAAGACCATTTTAACTTAAAAAAGTTAAACCATCTCTTCCTGACATGGTCTTTTTTTTGTAAATTGATAATAACGACAAACCTGTTTGTTTTGCCTATGGAACAATGATTTCAAGACAGGTCTATATTCTAAACCCAAAAACGTAATCAAATGAAGACGCTTTCAGAAACATGGTTTGCCGAAGGCTATATTGATTTCGAATTAAAGAAATATACGCTTCTCGCCTACCTGCAACAGGTCACCAGCTATTTTAGTGAATCTAAATTATACCCGCAATTATCAGATGTAATTTTTCATTACAACAACCTGCAGGCATTAAAAGAAAATAAGAAATTCTTACAGGAACAATTCCCTAAAAAACTAACGGGGATACAAATAGAAAAGCTGCAATTACTATACGAGCAGATCATTGAAGATGATGAAATGATGCAGGAGCTGGAAGACATCATCAATTTTTCGGCCGATAAATTGAAAACGACCATCAGCAATGGA
This sequence comes from Niastella sp., assembly GCA_036379015.1. GTDB lineage: Bacteria > Bacteroidota > Bacteroidia > Chitinophagales > Chitinophagaceae > Niastella. Next base: position 9,682 of record DASUVL010000192.1, on the reverse strand, counting down.
ACAGAGATCTATGAATTTGTAGAAGAAAAGCTGAATATCTTCCCGGTTGGGTTGGTTCCGCTCGATACCAATGAAGGATATTTCTTTTTAAGTGAAGGCACCCACCGCAATACGATGGTGTATCAATACCGGTTAAGCTTTTTTGAAAAACACGATGAAAAATACCGGGCCATCAAAACCGAATTTGTGAGTGACTGGGAACGCAACATGGTAAATACGTACGAGAATATCAAGGCAGAATTATTGCGCAATAAGAAAGACCTGCCTAACCCCGCAGTATATTCTATTGAAACAGAATTATCGTTCCCAATTTCTGAAACATTATTACCAGTTGCGAAACGTAGTTTGGTTCGTTATATTTCTAAAGCTGCTTAGTTTATAAATGAGCCCATGTGGTCATAGTTATATGAAGTACGAAGTCGGAGGTCAGAAGTAAGATGACGCCCGTTTTTCAGACCTCCGACTTCCGACCTTCGACCTCCGACTTCTGACTTCCGACTTCCTACCTCTTTTTCTTTAAAAACCCTTCCTCTCCTCCAACTCAGTTCCCCAATCTATCCCCTTCGAAGTGGCCGGCAACCCTTCTGCCAGCCAACGAGGAGCCGGAGCGCCTTTCAAAAAATGATCAAAGTATTGCGAAAGCCGGATACTCAAGTCCTTTCGATTCTTTCTTTCAACCAGGTTATGATCTTCCCCGTTGTATTGCAACATCCACACTTTTTTGCCCAGCCGGCGTAATGCCGTAAAGAATTCAATGCCCTGGTACCAGGGTACGGCGCCATCGGCATCATTATGCATAATAAGTAAGGGCGTATTTACTTTTTCAGCCCTGAATAAGGGTGAATTCTTTATATACAGATCGGGACGTTGCCATAAGGTATACCCAATGCGGCTTTGCGACCGCTCATACTGAAACTGGCGGTTTAAACCGGTTCCCCAGCGAATGCCGCCATACGCACTGGTCATATTCGATACCGGGGCGCCGGCTTCAGCAGCGGCAAAAATATTAGTTCGTGTAATAAGGTAAGCCACCTGGTAGCCGCCCCAGCTTTGCCCCTGAATAGCCATTTTGGAAGAATCGACCCAGGCTTTTTTTGTAAAATACTTTGCGGCCGATACAACGGCATTATAGGCGCTTTCGCCGGGTTCCCCATTCTTATAATGAATATCCGGAACAAATACCAGGTAGCCATTGCTTACAAAATAGGGTATGTTAACCGTAGAAGCGCTGGGCGCCGGTGGCCGGTACACATACAGCTCGTCGGAGTTTTTCTCGTAGAAGTAAAATATGATGGGGTACTTCTTCTTCGCATCAAAGTCTTCGGGCTTAAATAACAATCCTGCTGATCTTTTGCCATCGAACATAGTCCAAGTTACCAGCTCGGCCGTTAACCAGTTATAGTCTTTTTGCTGGGGGTTACTATAATATAATGGCTTTATCATTACTGAATCCTTATATGGTATCTTACTTCCATTCACATCTACATCCGCCCATTCAACCAGGGTATCCTTTAAAATCTCCAACACTGGAGAGAACTTATAACTTTCTATTGTAAACACAAATACATTGCTATCCTTTGCCTTTAGTAACTGGAAACCAATCTGAAATTTTCCGTTTGTGCCATGGCCGGGGAAAGATGTATCTGCCATATTATGGAAAGTCAATCCCCCTTCTTTGGTCACTTCGTTCAGTATTTTAAAGGCCACCCTTTGCGTATCGCTAATAAATCTTTCTTCTCTATTAGCCGACATATACCTGTAAGTGATCTTATGTAACCTACCATATCCATTGGTCAGGCTGCCGGGAGCCGTCTTGCCTTCCGGATCACACTGCCATACATCATACTTATCATACACATAAACGTATTTGTCGTTATCGTGCCATTTCATGATGCCATATGCCGGCGGATCATCAGGTTGATCATCGTCTTCTTCATACAAGGGTACTTTAATACTTTTGGTGATGTTGGTAATAACACCGGTTTGCACGGCATAGGTGAAGTAATTCTTTTCTTTGGCATCGTACCAGATAACATACCTGCCTTTCGGTGAAATAGTAAACGAGCCACGCTGCTTTTCCTTTACCAGTTTGCGGGAGCCATCGGTGGTTGAAATGATCCATGCATTGAACCTAATAAAACCCAGCCACTGGTATTCTTTACGGTTACCCCTGCTTGAGGTAGCCAATACATAATCAGCATCGCCCTCATTGACCAGGGTTACGTTCTCTGCATCTTCGGCGCCCAGTTGAATGACTTTATTATCATCACCATTCAATACTGCTCTGAAGCTTCTTTGTAATTCTGTGTTAAGCTGAACCAATTGCTGCGGCTGCAGGTAGTCATCGTTATAATGCCAGATATCAAGCCGGGCTGTTTCAAAATCAACCAATGTGGTGTCCTTTGGTTTGCGCACCGGCATCAATCCAAAAAATAATTTTTGTCCGTCCTTACTAAACTCGGGTAATAACGATTCGCTCACGGTTAATCCTTTCACTACGCCATTTGTATTTCTATCAACCCGCAAACGGGCGCTATCCATGCCCGCACGGTAGTACCATAGTTTATAAAATTTCTGAAGGGCTTTGGTACTGCTATCACGTTCGGCAATAAAAGCCAATTGTGCACCGGCTTCATCTACAACCAGGTTTTTTGCATCATTGAACCCGCGTAATACGGTGTCAGCTTTTGCGGTTGACAGGTTGTACCAAAGGATCGTCGCTTTCAACAACGTATCTGCATTACTGCGGGTAGTTTCAATGACACATGCATTTCCGGGTTTGCTGAAGTAGAAATCACTTACCAGCGGAAATTTCTTTTCTTCCCCGGTATATAAATTGCGGAGTATTAATTCGGTACCTTCTTCAACCGGTTCTCCTGATTTTGGTTTGGCCGCCTTTGGCGACTTCAACGCTGCCAGGCCTTTTGTTTTTGCTTCATTGGCTTTGTTGCGGAGGCTATCGGCTACCCGTGTCAGGCTATCGGCCAGGTGCAACAAGCTATTTAACTGGGAGAGCGAATCCGGTTTAAGCGCAACAGCAGGCGCCGGCAGCGATTTCTCCCGCAGGTAAGCCATCCATTGTCCGGTACCTTTTCCGGGCGTTTTAAATGATTTTACACCGGGAATGCGTTGCACACTGTCTTTACCTAATTCCACAATGGCCAGGCTGTCCTTAGGCATATCATCGGGCTTTTTCTTCTTGATCCTTGCATCGCGGGTAGCGGCAAAAAACGGACGGATCTTACAGATCACAAACCGGCTGTCTTCGGTAATAGCAGCCGCATATCCGCGGGGTATTTCCTTTTTGTACAAATTATCTGTTGACTGGATAATTAAGGTAGCATCGCCTTCCTGGGGCGTGACGGTATAAACCACCCATTTTCCATTGGAGCTGATATAGCGTTCGTTGAGACTTTGCCATCCATCGTAGACGGAATGCGTAAGAGTTTTTTTTTGGGCAGTCACATGCAGACCTGCCAACAGCAATGCTGGTATACAGAATAATTTTCTCATGATCATGGTTAAAAAATGAAATTAACCCAATCAATGTTTTTCTAACAATTATTATCCTGCCGTTGAACCGCTTATCGAATATATATTTAACTAAAGCATATATCAATGATATGCTTATTATAGTGAATATGTAGACTGCTGTGTAATTGCAGTAAACAAAAAACCAGCTTGCACACCACATGCAACAAGCCGGTTTTACGTTTTATTAAATATCCCGTCCATCAATCAATGATATATAATCGCCGGTAAACCTTTTTTTGCCCGCCATCAACAGCATGACAACCGGAGATCAGGTAGAGTTTGTCGCCGGCTATATGAAAGAACACTTTTGTTGCTGAATAATCGTTGTCAAACACAACTCTCCGGGTAAATGTATCTGCAAGATTACTCATACAAACACTTTGTTCTACCGTGCTATCTTCCATAGTAGTAAAAGAACCTTCTTTTACTACATCGCCTCGCTCAGCATAAGAATACCTGCCATTGCTAAATGACAAGGTGGATCCATTGCCAGAAGGGTAAGTAACAGTCGGCGTAATAGATACGGTCGATTCTGCTATCTCCCAGTCACCTTCCAGATCCGATGGGGTATTACTCCCTTTGTCTTTTTTACAGGCAACCAAAAGTGTAATTAATAAAATTACCGGAACGATACATTGAACCGTTTTCATGACATACTATTTGCCTATTTGACACCAGGCTTTTTAAAACCGTTGCATTGCCTATTGCTTATTGGCTGTGGCTCGTTGTTTTTTGTATACCAGAGCGGTTTGCAAAAACACCGATAAAACAATTAATGATAACCCGATATAAAACGTACCTGATAAGAATTTATCTTCCCTGTATACAAGAAAAGCCAGGGCTATTCCATACAACGGTTCCAGGTTATAGGTGAGATTTACCGTAAAGGCGGAAATTTTATTCAGGGCATTCATTAATAAATTATATGCCCAAACAGTACAAAAACAGCTTAATACCAACAACCAGCCAGTATCTGATAAGGTAGGAATGATATGATCAGCAGGTATATATTTCAGGTAGAATGGTAACAGGATTGTTAAAAAAAGAAAACCGCCACTTAACTGGTATAGGGTTACCGTTTCAGGTTTATGCTCCTGCACCAGCATCCGGTTATACACAGGGAACAAACCACAGAGAAATGCGGCAATGATCCCCAGGATAATCCCTGTTTTGTATTGCGGATCAAAATGAAATATGAGGGAGATGCCGGCTATTGCCAGTAAGCCAAGCAGCAATTCATTTTTATTAAATGGCTTGCGGGTAATAAGCGGTTCAAGTATTGCTGTAAAAAAGCCGGTGGCCGAAAAACATACTAACGCTATAGATACATTCGCATATTTTATACTGCCATAAAATGTAACCCAATGTAACACCACAATAACGCCTACACCTGCTATGCGCGCCATAGCAGCTCCCGAAATGCGGTGTAGTTTGCGCTGAAAAAAGTAAAGGACCCACAACGTAAGCACTGCGATCAATAAGCGATACCAAACCAGCAGGGCTTCGTTCAGGGTGATCAGCCGGCCGAGAATACCGGTAAACCCAGCCAGAAAAACGGCCATGTGTAATTGTAAAAAGGCTTTGCGCATGAATTAACAGAAAGTCCGAAGATATACATAAAAGGCGGGACGGGGCTAAACCTGTGCCGCGGGTTAAATAAGAAAGACCTGTCAGGTACACTTGAGCATCTTGCAAATTCAGATGGCCTATGTGTACCTGACAGGTCTTTAATTTCGAATCCTTATTTCGTTTTCGCCAGTACTTTTTCGCCGGGTTTCGCTACTGTGGAATAGGATGCGGAACCGGTATTTTTAAGCTTGTTGTGGTAATCTTTGAAAAGGCTGAGCCAGCGCAGTTTCAACACGCCCCAGATCCCTTCTTTTACTATGCCCTTGTGCATTTTCGATACACCGAACTTGCGGTCTTCAAAAATAATAGGTACTTCTTTTATTTTAAATCCCAGTTTCCAGGAGGCAAATTTCATTTCGATCTGGAATGCATATCCCAGGAAGCGTATCTGTTCGAGGTTGATAGATTCCAGTACTTCCCTTGAATAACATACAAAACCGGCGGTAGTATCCCTGACCGGCATCCAGGTGATCAGCCGGGTATATAACGACCCGCCTTTCGAAAGCAAGATCCTGTTCCGGGGCCAGTTAATAGTTCCACCCCCTTTTACATACCGTGAACCAACTGCCACATCAGCACCACCTGTTGCACAGGCTTCGTATAAGCGTTGCAGATCTTTGGGGTTATGCGAAAAATCGGCATCCATTTCAAAAATGTAGGAATAACCTCTTTTCAAAGCCCATTTAAAACCATGAATATAAGCGGTACCAAGGCCCAGTTTGCCTTTGCGTTCTTCGAGGAATAATTTGCCGGCATATTTCGCCTGCCGCTCTTTTACCAGGGCGGCTGTTTTATCGGGAGAGCCATCATCGATTACAAGTACGTGAAAATTATCGTATTGCGCAAAGATGATATCAATCAGATGACCGATATTCTCTCTTTCATTGTAAGTTGGTATGATGACAATATTTTCCAAACAAATCAATTGATATTGGACTACGAAAATACAATAATTCAAATTGTGCAATTATATAAATTACACGTTTGCATTTATTTATCCCTTCTTTAACAAAGTTCTGTTAAAAATTTCGGTCAGCTTTACTTTGGTATGCATGGGAAAATCGCCTTTCATCATCCAATCATAATACTGAGGCTCAGCTTTTAGAACTTCTGCTACCGAACGGCCTTTATGCTTGCCGAAATTAAACACCTCTACCCCGTTTTCCATAACCATGCGCCGGGCAAAATCCACAATGCTATCATCGCCAATGCAGCTGATAATGGTTTCCACGCTGGTTCCCAATTGCGGATATTTCTCGATCTGGGCCTGTAAAACTTCCCAGGTGGCCACAGCATCTGCTTCGGCCCCATGTGCCCCTTCGAGGTTCTTATTGCAATAAAATTTATAGGCCGCGCCCAGCGTCCGCTGTTCCATCATATGGAATATTTTCTGTACATCTACCAGTCTGCGGTGGCTAAAATCAAATTCCAGTCCTACCCGTAGAAACTCCTCTGCCAGCAGGGGAATATCAAAACGGTTGGAATTGTAACCGGCCAGGTCGCAATTGTCGAGAAATTGCTTGATCTCATTGGCTACCTGTTTAAAAGTAGGCGCATCCTTCACCATTTCATTGGATATACCGTGCATCTCGCGTGATATGGCCGAGATCGGTATTTCGGGATTGAGGAGCTTTCGCTTAATCAGGCGGGTGCCATCGGTCTGAACCTTTACAATAGCTATTTCAACGATACGATCTGAACCCAGGTTTACCCCGGTGGTTTCCAGATCAATGATTGCCAGCGGCTTCTTTAACTGCAACATTCAACTATGATAATTGATAATGGTTATATAAAATTAGACGTATAGGTCAAAAGATACAAAATGATGAACATTTCTAATGCAGCTGGTTTCTTGTGTCAAATGGGGCATTAGGGTTAAAGGTAATATTTAGCATTTGTTAATCGGTTACCGCGATCATCACGCTGAAAATAAACATGTCAAACGGGTATCAAGTTTAATGCCACTCCAATTTATTTTCCCTTCCTGTCATTCACATGGTGAAAATCACCACTACTATTTATTATTACCTGTTACCTGCTGTGCAAATGTAAGTATATCTGCTCCATCGTAATTACCTGAACTCATTAAAAGCAAACAGGCATTTTTATAAGGCTGTTGCTGCAGCCATTGCATCAGGGCTCCCTTATCGTTCAACACCGTTAACCCTTCTTTGCCAAAACCGGCAATTACCTTGTCGGCCGGTAATTCTGGCATGCGCTTTAATTCCAGGGCATGACGTGAATAAAAAACAGCCGCTTTATCGGCTTTGTCCATAGCGCCTTTGTATTCATTCATAAACTGTTCATTCAGGCTGCTATAGGTATGTAACTCTAACACGGCAATGAGTGTGCGATTGGGGTATTGTTGTTTTACCGCTTCAATGGTTGCCTTCACTTTTGATGGCGCATGCGCAAAATCGCGATATACGATGGAATGCTCATTACGGGCCAGCAATTCTAACCGTTTGGAAGCGCCGGTAAAGTCAGCCATTCCTTTTACAAAAGTGGCGGCATCCATACCCAGGTCGCGGCACACATACCAGGCGGCCTGTAAATTAAGCAGGTTGTGATTTCCAAATACCTGCAATTCGCTGGTTTGCCCCTCAATAGTTAAGGTGGTTTTTCCATTTTCAATGGTATGCTGGGGAACCTCGTAAGGCTGATAACGGATGTCTGTCCGTTTATTTTCCGTCACCAGCTTTTTCAGCACGGGATCGGTTTCATTATATATAAGTATTCCCCCCGGTTCAATTTTCTGTATGAAGATGGTAAACTGTTCCAGGTAAAAATCAAATGTTGGAAAAACGTTTATATGATCCCAGGCTATGCCTGTGAGAATAGCAACATGCGGAAAAAGGAAATGGAATTTCGGGCGTTTTTCAATTACACTGGCCGGGTATTCGTCGCCCTCACATATAATAACAGGTGCATGGGTAACCTGAACCGATTGATCGAACCCTTCTAACCGGGCGCCTACCAGGTAGTCAAAATCTTTTCCCGCTTTTCGCAATGCGTGCATGATCATGGAGGTGGTAGTGGTTTTGCCGTGGCTTCCACCAACTACCACGCGGGTCTTATCACGACTTTCCTGATATATGTATTCCGGGAAAGAATAGATCTTTACACCCAGTTCCCTGGCTTTTTGCAATTCGGGATTGTCCTGTTTGGCATGCATACCCAGGATCACCGCATCGAGACCGGCGGTAATTTTTTCGGGATGCCAGCCGGTAGTGGCCGGTAATATTCCTTCTTTTTGCAGGTTCGATAGCGCCGGTTCAAATATTTCGTCATCGCTTCCGGTAACCTTGTATCCTTTTTTGTGCAGGGCAAGCGCCAACTGATGCATCACGCTTCCACCAATAGCTATAAAATGTACATTCATCTGAAAATATTATTTGATGTTTGGCCCAATACCCGCCCAGATGACCAGTCAAAGACGGGGAACTCCGTTTTAGGCAACGGATTTACGGCTAAATGTATTTAAGGTGGAACGATTACCAAAAACTTTTTATGTACACTGAAATTATTTTTGCGCACATGCTTGCATACACCGGATATTCTTTGTTATTTTGACTCTCTACTATCCAATCCTCTAGAATTTTCCTCCCCCTTAAGTCCGTATAACCTTTGAATGACCTGATGATCGTTCAGCCCTTTTATATTCATCAGGCAAATTGTAAACTTTAAATATCACAAAAATGAAACGGACTATCGTTATCGTAGCAATGGTTATTTTCGCCTGCGCAGCTATTACCTCATGTGCAGCTTCAAAGGGTAGGACTGGATGCAAGGGAACACAAGGATATGTTGGATATGGCGGCCGCTAAATTTATTTAACCCTGATATTATGTTACAGGTTACCACTTTGGTAACCTTTTTTGTTGCCCCCAACCCCTAAAGGGGGTAGAAGAAAGACCCCCATTTGCTGAGTTAATTAAAAAGAATTGACTTTTTTTTCAATTGGAGGTCCATTCCATTAAAAAGAAACTACTCTCAATTCAATTGAAAGTAGTTTGAATTGAATTGCATCAGCTTTCAATTCAATTAGAAGTCTTTTGAATTGAAAAGAATCGGCTTTCCATTCAATTAAAAGTCCTTTCAGTTAAAAAGAAAGAACTTTTCATTCAATTGAAAGTCGTTTGAATTAAACGGAATCGACATTTTTTTCAATTGAAAGTGCTTTCAATTAAACTGAATCGACATTTCATTCAATTGAAGGAGCTTTGAATTAAAAAGAATTGACTTATAATTCAATTGAAAGTTCTTTCAATTGAATGGAATTTACTTTTAATTCAATTGAAAAAGGATGAATTATTTGATTTTCAGGCATATCGATTCTCAAGAGATCCAAAAATCGGATCAGAATGAATTCCTGGGCGGATTTGGGGGTAGGGCAAAAAGAAACCCCAACCGCATTTCACAGTTGGGGTGTCAAATTTCTTATGGCTTATCAAAAAACCATCCGCCAGCTGGCGGACGGCCTCTAACGATTGCTTGCCATATGAAAAAAAACTTATTT